>JACCTS010000577.1 GCA_013812245.1 Rubrobacter sp. | reverse complement strand
ACGGTGTCGAGGCGCGGGAGGCGCTGGAGTCGAACCTCAGGCGTACGGAGATAGCGGTAAAGAACGTGGACAACCGCGAGCACGACCTCTTCGACTCCGACGACTACTTCCAGTATCACGGGGGTATGATCGCCGCCGTCCGCGCCCTCACGGGCCGAAATCCCAAGAGCTACGTCGGAGACTCCGCAGACCCCTCGCGTCCGAGGACCAGGAGCCTCGATGAAGAGGCGAAGCGCGTATTCCGCTCACGGGTGGCGAACCCGAAGTGGATCTCGGCCATGCAGCGCCACGGTTACAAGGGTGCCTTCGAGCTCTCGGCGACGGTCGACTACCTCTTCGGCTACGACGCCACGGCGAACGTCGTCGAAGACTGGATGTACCGCGAGGTGACTCAAAAGTACGTCCTGGATGAAGAGGTGCGCGACTTCATGCAGGAGTCCAACCCGTGGGCGCTTCGGGCCATCTCCGAGCGTCTGCTGGAAGCCGCCGAACGCGGCCTGTGGGCGGAACCAGACCCCGAAGACCTTGAAGCTCTGAAACAAGTTTACTTGGAGAACGAGGGTATGCTGGAGGAGCAGACGTGAGGAGCTTCAGGAGCTTCGTAAGGTGGGTACATGAGAGTCCGGCGCAGGTCTTCCGCGTGTGCGTGGTTGCGGCTCTGCCTCGCTTTGTCTGTTCGGTTCTCTCAAGCAAAAACATGAGCGTAGCGGCTAACATTTTGCTGGTGCTCACGGGATTGTTATCAGCTTCTGTTGGAATCTTGTTGCTTGTGACCCGCCACTGGGGAGGCGACGGCTCCTGATGTCGGCCCTGTACCCCTTCTCAGCCATTGTCGGACAGGAGGATCTGAAGCTGGCCCTGCTCCTGAACGCCGTCTCGCCCGAGGTTGGGGGCGTGCTGGTGCGAGGTGAGAAGGGAACGGCCAAGTCCACGGCGGTGCGCGCGCTGGCAAAGCTGCTGCCTCGCATCCGGGTCGTGGTCGGATGTCCGTATTCCTGCGATCCCGAAGCGCCGAACCCTGAATGTCCCGCCAGGCCCCATCCGCCGGATGCACCTTCGGAGGAGCGGCCCGTGCGGCTGGTGGAGCTTCCGGTCGGGGCGAGCACAGATCGCCTCGCCGGGACGCTGGACATCGAGAAGGTACTCGCCGAGGGGAAGAGGGCTTTCGAGCCGGGGATTCTCGCGGCGGCACATCGGGGGATTCTGTACGTGGACGAGGTGAACCTGCTCTCGGATCATCTCGTGGATCTCCTGCTGGACGTGGCGGCAATGGGCGTGAACCATGTGGAGCGCGAAGGCGTGAGCGTGCGCCATCCGTCGCGCTTCATCCTGGTCGGGACGATGAACCCGGAGGAGGGTGAGCTGCGGCCTCAGCTTCTCGACCGCTTTGGCATAACCGTCGAGGTCGCAGGGAGCCCGGACCCGTCCGAGCGGGCCGAGGTCGTGCGCCGCCGACTCTGTCACGAGGCAGATCCCGAAGGTTTCGCGGACGAATGGGCCTCCTCCGACGAAGACCTGGCGCGCTCCGTTGTGACGGCGCACGAACTGCTGCGTGGGGCCAGCGTCCCCGAGGACATTCTGTTCAGAATCTCCTCCCTGTGCGCCGATCTCGGGGTGGACGGGTTGAGGGGGGATCTCGTGACCGCCAAGACAGCCCGCGCGCTGGCCGCCTGGGATTCCCGGCACGAGGTCGTCCTGGATGACGTGCGCCGGGCGGCGCCGCTCGCCCTCTCCCACCGCCGGAGACGCAACCCATTCGAGCCGACGGGCATAGACCCGGAGGAGATGGAGCGCGCCCTCGGAGACTCTAGCGGAGATCCCGAACCGCCGGACGATCCTGGCGGTGGAGACTCCCCGCCACAGAGCGGAGACGGGAGTGCCGCTTCGCCGCAACCGGACGGGCAGCCATCCGAGGCGAAAATGGGCGCCGGGGAGCGGAGCCACGCGGCTTCGGCGCCGTTCCGTCCCGTCCGGCTCGAGACGCCGGATCGGGGGGATGGCGGACCTCTCGGACGCCGGAGCCGGGTGCTCGGGGGCGCGGGACATCCCGTCGGGGACCGTGAGGCCGGAGGGAGCCTGCGCGATGTGGCGCTCGCGGCCACGGTGAGGACCGCCGCGCTTCGTCAGGGCGTCCGGGGAGCGTCGCGTCCCGGCGTGGTGGTGCGGCGGGAAGACTTGCGGGAGAACGTGCGCGAGGGTAGGGAGGGAAACCTGATCCTCTTCGTCGTGGACGCCAGCGGCTCGATGGCCGCCCGCAGCCGGATGTCCGCCGTCAAGGGCGCGGTACTCTCGCTGCTAACCGACGCCTACCAGCGCCGGGACAAGGTCGGTATGATCTCCTTCCGGAGCGAGGAAGCGCGAACCCTGATCCCACCGACCTCCAGCGTCGAACTGGCCGCCGCCAGGCTGGAAGAGTTGCCGACCGGCGGCCGTACCCCGCTCTCCGCCGGCCTGGAGACGGCGGCCGAGGTTCTTCGGCGCGAACGCCTGAAGGACGGAGAGCGCCGTCCCCTGATCGTGCTACTCACCGATGGGCGTGCTACGGCGGGTTCTGACCCGCTGCGGACAGCGGCTTTGTTGGGAAGACTCGGGGCGGCCTCCGTCGTGGTAGACACGGAGGAAGGTTACGTGCGGCTCGGGATGGCAGGGAAGATAGCGGAGGCGATGGGCGGACGATGCCTGCGGCTGGAGGAGTTGCGGGCTGACGCACTGGTCGAGGTCGTCGAGAGGAGAAGGGTGGCGTGAGCGAGACGGGCGAGGTCAGGCAATCGCGGGAGGAGCGGCTGCGGCGTGGATCAACGAGGCGGGACCGTCCGCTCCTGGTCGTCAACACCGGCCACGGCAAGGGCAAGAGCACGGCCTCCTTCGGCGTCATGCTTCGCGGCTGGGCCCGCGGCTACAGGATCGGCGTCTACCAGTTCGTGAAGAGCGGCAAATGGAACGTCGGGGAGCAGAAGGCCGCCGAGACTTTAGGCAACATAGACTGGTTCAAGCAGGGCGACGGCTGGACGTGGACCGTGAAGGATCTGGAACACTCAGCCGACCTCGCCCGAGAGGGTTGGGAGGAGGTCAAACGCCGCCTCGCCGACGAGACTTACGACATGCTGCTCCTGGACGAGTTCACCTATCCCATGAAGTTCGGCTGGGTAGACACAGAGGAAGTCGTCGAGACGCTTGAAAATCGCCCCGGTTTCCAGCACGTCATCATCACGGGCCGCGACGCGCCGCCGGAGCTGGTCGAGGCCGCGGATCTCGTGAGCGAGGTCAGCAAGATCAAACACCCGATGGACGAAGGCTACCGCGGGCAGAGGGGGATCGAGTGGTAGAAGTCCCCCGCATCGTCATCGCGGGCACGCATTCTGGCGTCGGCAAGACCACCGTCGCCTCTGGGTTGATGGCCGCGCTCGCCGTGAGGGGTGACGAGGTCGCGCCTTTTAAGGTCGGGCCTGACTTCATAGATCCTTCATACCACGCCCTGGCGACGGGCCGTCCGGGACGCAACCTCGACGCCTTCCTCTCGGGACCGGATCTCATCGAACCTCTGTTCGTACACGGGGCGAAGGGTGCGGATATCGCCGTGATCGAAGGCGTCATGGGCCTCTTCGACGGCAAGAGCGGGGACGGGGAACTCGCCTCGACGGCGCACGTAGCCAAACTTCTCGGCGCGCCCGTGGTGCTCGTTGTCGACGCGCGGGCGATGGCCCGATCCGCTGCAGCGATGGTGCACGGATATATGACCTTCGATGATAACGTTAACGTTGCTGGCGTGATCCTGAACCGCGTTGGCTTCTCCATGCACGAGCGGATGCTGCGGGAGGCCATCGAGCCCCTTGGCGTGCCTGTGCTGGGTGTCGTGCGCCGCGACGAGAGGATGGAGATGCCGGGACGGCACCTCGGCCTGATACCAGCCTCCGAGCGGGCTTCCGAGGCCCAAGCCGTCCTCCGGCGCACGGGTGAGATCGTCGCCCGATCCCTGGACCTCGACGCCGTGATGCGCCTCGCTCATACTGCCGAACCCTTGCGCGCGGAGCCGTGGAGTCCTGGAGCGTCAGGAGGGAGTGCGCCAGATGTTCGCGTAGCCGTCGCGGCCGGTCCCTCGTTCAGTTTCTTATACCGCGAGAACCTGGAGCTTCTGGAGAGCGCCGGGGCCGAGGTCGTCCACTTCGATCCCGCGACGGATGAAAATCTCCCGCAGCACACGGATGCCCTCTATTTCGGCGGCGGCTTTCCCGAGACCTACGCCGAAGCCCTCTCCGCCAACGAGCCGCTCAAGGACCAGGTTCTCACTTTCGCCGGAGAAGGAAAACCCGTGGGCGCCGAGTGCGGCGGGCTGCTGTACCTCTGCCGCGAGCTCGACGGACACCCGATGTGCGGCGTCCTCGAGGCGGTTGCCAGCATGACGGATCGACTCAGGCTCGGCTACCGGGAAGCGCGGTCCGTCTTCGATTCGCCGCTTACGGAGGCGGGAACCGTCGTGCGCGGCCACGAGTTCCACTACTCGACGGTAGAACCGAACGCAGGAGATAGGCTGGCATGGGAGTTTGACGGACGCGAGCCGGAGGGCTTCGTCTCCGGTGGCGTCCACGCGAGCTACCTGCACCTCCACTGGGCGGCTACACCGGAGTTGCCCCGCCGTCTCGTACGGCACGCGGTGCGGATGAAAACGAATCCCGTGGGAGCGCGGGCGTGAGCGGGCGGCTCGTTGGGGTTGGGGTCGGGCCGGGAGATCCAGAGCTTCTGACCCTCAAAGGGCTGCGTGTGTTGCGCGAGGCCGACCAGGTGTTCGTCCCCGTGGCGGATACCGGCGAGGTCGGAAGGGCCGAGGCGACCGTGCGGGCGTACGTGGACCAGAATAACGTGAAGCGTCTGCTCTTCGCCCTCTCCGACGATGAAGAAGCGCGGTCGCGAAACTGGGAGAACGCCGCGCGCGAAGTGTCCGCAGCACTCTCTGAGAGCAGGATCTGCGCCTTCGCCACCATCGGAGATCCCAACGTGTACTCGACCTTCACCTACCTCGCACGCACGATCAGGCAGTATGTACTTGGGGTTGAGATATATACTGT
>JACCTS010000575.1 GCA_013812245.1 Rubrobacter sp. | reverse complement strand
TCTACCACATGCTTTGGGAAACGGTCCACGTGTACTTCGAGCATCGGGAGCAGGGGCACGACGTGGGGGCTTCATCCTTCCTCTATCCCTTTCTGGGCAAGAGTGAACAGCGGCTCGAAGCGGTCGTGGAAGAGGTGCGGGGCTCGATGCTGCAGAAGATGGAGGAGGTCAACGGCATGCGGGCCGCTGCCGCCGCGTCGGAGGCGGTCGCCGTATCCGAGATCGCGGCCGCCATCTCCGAGCGGCTGGAACGTGGAGGTAAGATCCTCACCTTCGGCAACGGTGGATCGGCCACCGACGCCAACGATCTGGCGGCGGATTGCGTGGACCCGCCACCGGGCATGAAGTCAATCCCCGCTGTCTCGCTCTCCGCCGAGCCGGCCAACATCACCGCCATCGCCAACGACATCGGGGTGGAGGCGATCTTCACCCGCCAACTCATCGCCCACGCCAGGCCAGATGATGTGGCAATAGGTATCTCGACGAGCGGTGGGTCGGCCAACATCCTCTCTGCTTTCGCCGAGGCCCGGAGACGGGGACTCCTCACAGTAGCCATCGTTGGCTACGATGGCGGGAGGATCTTGGGCGAGGACCTCACGGACCACGCGCTAGTCGTGCGCTCGGACTACATCCCGCGCATCCAGGAGGTGCAGGCTTCCATCTACCACGTGTTGCGAGGGCTGATAGACGAGCTGGTGAGGGGTTAGCGTTTGCACGAGATGGCGATAGCCGAGTCGGTCGTCCGAATCGCTGGCCAACACGCGAACGGACGGCGGGTCACGAAGGTGTATCTGAAGGTCGGCCACCTGCGCCAGGTCGTCCCCTCTGCCCTGACCTTCGGCTTCGAGCTCGTGGCGCAGGGAACGCCTATCGAGGGCGCGGAGCTGGCGCTGGAGCAGATACCGGCCCTCGGCAGGTGCCGCGCCTGCGGGGTGGAGAGCCGTCTACCCGGGTTCCCCCTGCAATGCCGGGAGTGCGGAGGCTTCGATCTGGAGATCGTGGAAGGTGAGGAACTGTACGTGGAGTCGCTGGAGATGGAAGAATGAGGAAGACACAGGCTGACGGCTGATAGCCGGCAGCGCCAACCAGAGGGAGGCGAAGTATGCATCGCACGGCCGTGAAACAGATCGTCATGGAGGGCGTCCTCGACGCCAACGACGCGCTTGCCCAGGCTAACCGCGAGAGGTTCGACGGTGCCGGGAACTACGTGATCAACATGATGAGCTCGCCGGGCGCCGGAAAGACCGCCCTGCTGGAGCGCACCCTCGAACGCCTGCGCGGCAAGCTCTGCCTCGGCATCCTCGAAGGTGACGTGCAGACCACCCTGGACGCCGACCGCCTGGCACGCTTCCACGTTCCGCTGGTGCAGGTGAACACCGACCCTGGTTTTGGTGGCGAGTGCCATCTCGACGCGAACATGGTGCGATCTGGTCTTTCGGAGCTTCCGCTTCCCGAGATAGACGTACTGGTGATCGAAAACGTCGGCAACCTGGTCTGCCCGGCGGAATTCAAGGTCGGGGAGGACGTCAGGGTGATGGTCTATTCGGTCACCGAGGGTGAAGAGAAACCCCTCAAATATCCTCTGATGTTTCGCTCGGCGGACCTCGTGCTCGTCAACAAGGTAGACCTTCTGGAGCATCTGGACTTCGATCTGGAGCAGTTCCTCGGGAACCTCGACGCCGTGAACCCTGGCGTCGAGCGTATCCTCACCAGCGCCCGCACGGGCCAGGGTGTCGAAGAGTGGTGCTCCTGGCTGGAGCACCGCAGGGGCTGAGGTTCGGATGGGGAGGTGAGGCGAGCGTATGCGCTACGTACTGCTGGTGGCGGGAGGGTTGATCGCCCTCATGGGCACCGTGTGGTTGTTGCAGGGCGTCGGTATCCTGCCTGGCAGCTTCATGACCGGACAGGTATTCTGGGCTGTTGTGGGCGCGATCTTCCTGGTCCTCGGAGGAGCGCTCGTCTTCGCCGGATTTCGCCTGAGCAATCGCCGCTAAGAGAGTGCGAGGAACAGCCTCTGGTTCCTGATGTGGGGTAAGCTCTGTCACGGCCATTTTCGGCACATGGTAATAGACTCCGACTAAACGTAGCGAAGGGGCTGGCGCGTTTGCAAGGCAGCGAAGAGAGCATAGACGCCAGGACGATGCTCGCCAGGGATCGCTCGGCGCGGCTCATGGAACAGGCTGTGCGGAGGATTCCCGGCGGCGTGAACAGCCCTGTGCGGGCTTTCCGCTCCGTGGGCGGCGACCCGCTGTTTATGGAGCGCGGCGGAGGCTCGCGCATCTTCGACGTTGACGGCAACTCCTACGTGGACTACGTGATGAGCTACGGTCCGCTTGTCCTCGGCCACGCGCACCCGAAGGTCATCGAAGCCGTGGTTGAGGCTGCCCGTGGCGGCACCACTTTCGGGGCCCCGACGGAGATGGAGGTCGATCTCGCGGAGATCGTTTGCGAGGCCGTGCCTTCCATCGAATCCGTGCGGATGGTCAACTCAGGCACCGAGGCCACGATGAGCGCCGTCAGGCTCGCCCGTGGCTACACAGGTCGGGAGCGCATCCTGAAGTTCGACGGCAACTACCACGGCCACGGAGACGCCCTGCTCGTCTCTGCCGGTTCAGGCGTCGCCACCCTCGGCCTCCCTGACAGCCCTGGCGTCACGAAGGGGGCTGCGAAGGATACCGCCGTGCTCCCGTACAACGACCTCGCTGCTGTGAGGGAGCTGTTCGAGCGCGAGGGCGTGGAGTTCGCGGCCGTCATACTGGAGCCGGTTGCCGGAAACATGGGATGCGTGCCGCCAGCCGAAGGTTATCTGGAGGGGCTGCGTGAGATCACGGCGGAGTATGGGACGGTCCTGATCTTCGACGAGGTAATGACCGGGTTCCGGCTCGCGCGCGGCGGGGCGCAGGAGCGGTACGGTGTCGTCCCGGACCTGACGTGCCTCGGCAAGATCATCGGCGGCGGACTCCCCGTCGGGGCGTACGGCGGGCGGCGTGAGATCATGGAGCAGATCGCACCTTCCGGCCCCGTCTACCAGGCTGGCACCCTCTCGGGCAACCCGCTCGCGATGGCCGCAGGCCTCGCCATGCTGCGCGCCACCGCCGAGCCCAGGTTCTACGAGCAACTGGAGAGCCTCGGAGAGCGCTGGCGGCACGGAATGGAGGTGGCGGCTTCCTCGGGCGAGCGTCCGTTCACCATCAACCAGGTGGGTTCGATGGTGAGCATGTTCTTCACCGGGGGACCGGTCACGGACTTCGGTTCTGCAGCCGCCTCGGATACGGATGCGTTCAAGGACTTCTTCTGGCACATGCTGCGGCGCGGCGTGTACCTGGCCCCGAGTCAGTACGAGGCAGGATTCATCTCCGTTGCCCATTCGATGGAGGATCTGGACAGGACTTTCGAGGCGGTGGAGGAATGGTTCTCGTCTGCGGGGAGCGGTTAGTTGAAGCGGACCACCGGACGAACCCCCGGCGTTTCGCTGGAGCAGGTCTTCCTGAAAGCCGCCGGGGAGTTGCCCCGCTCCGACGAGCGCAGCGAGGTCGTGGCGGAGGCGCTCGCCCACCTGCAACGCGGATTCAACTCCCACTACGGGACGAACCTCGCTGGAGACCGGCGGGCGACGGACGAGGGGATCCTGGTCGGGGACAACGCCTACGCATGGGCCGTGGAGACAATTGCCCGCCTGGACGAGCCACGCTTCGTGGCCGTGGCGAGCCGTATGATCCGGGACGGCGCCGGCCACATCGCCTCCGATGGCAACGTCTCACTGGAATTCTGGAGCCCTCACCTGGGAGATCTCCTCGGCATCATCTCAGGAGAAGACGCGGAGACCTCCCGGGCCCGCATCTTGCGTGCTGCGGACGAGTTGGGCGGTGAAGGGT
>JACCTS010000550.1 GCA_013812245.1 Rubrobacter sp. | reverse complement strand
CGCCACTTTTCTCCAAGCGAGTCTGGCAAAATGCCCAGGTCCTCCTGATGGGCGCGAAGCGGGTGGGCGAGAGAACCTACGAGATAGACGGACGGCGGCGCGTCCTGCCGCTGCTCGTCGTGGAGACACCTGCCTCTGTCTCTTCCGGTTCCTGATCCGGGTCCGCAAGGGGGCCGGTATGTCCTCCCTCAGGATGCGGTCGTGCGGCGATTCCAGCCGGGATCTTCAACACGAAGGCGGAACCTTTCCCGACCTTGCCGCGCACGGAGAGGCTGCCGCCATGGACCCGGCAATCTGCCTGGCTATGGACGCCGAGCCCCGCGCCGCGCGTGGCGCGAACCCCGTCAGCCCGATCTTCCTCCCCCCGCGCCGCACCTCGCGGGCTGCCGCATCTACTTCGAGATCTGCTACCCGGAGCACCTCGTCGCCGTCCGGCGCATCAAGGCCCGAAGGCGCGCTAAGTGCTCCTCGGTGCTGAACGGCTTGGTGACGTAGTCGTCAGCGCCAAGACGGAGGCTGTGTACCTTGTCCTGCACCCCGTCGCGGGCGGTAAGCATCACCACGGGGACCCGGCTCCCCCGTTCGCGCAGCCCCTTCAGTACGCTGACCCCGTCCAGCTTCGGCAGCATTATGTCGAGGATGACCACGGCCGGGTCGAATTCTTCCGCCGCCGTCAGGCCGGAGAGACCATCGTGGGCGCACTGCCAAGCTGCTGTGTTCGAGTTCGAACTGCGACAGCCTGGCTATCGAGAGATCGTCTTCAACGACCAGAACGCGAGTTCCGGACCTCATCGCACCCTCCGGGAGTCCCCCGTATTCTACCCGACGCTTTCTTCGGTCCGGTAATACATACTGCGGGTCAATTCTAAGAAACTGGTAAGATGGGCGCCGAAATTCTCATCGGATTCTCAACTCTCTCACGGGCCTCTTAGAGACCCGGCGAAGAATATGCCGTCAGGCCACTGCGATTTTCACGGTCGAGACGAGGAGGAGCATGGTAGGTAGGTCCGGCAGAGGCGTGGAGTCAGGGACGTTGTTGGGGCGTGGGATCTCCCGCCGGAGCTTCCTGAAGATCGGGGGCGCGGGCCTGGCCGGGGCTTCTCTCCTGAGCATTCCGGGCTGCGGCGTCTTCGAGTCGAGCGGCGGTGGAACCGGTGGCGGCGCCGTAACCGTCAACCTGGGCGACACCATCCGCGACCTCGACTCCACTACCACCACGGACGGGGTCTCCTCGAACGTGCTCGTCAACGTCATAGAGGGACTATACCGGCTGGATGAGAACGCCCAGCCTGTACCGGCGCAGGCGGAGGGCGTGGAGATCAGCGACGACAAGCTCACCTACACCTTCACCCTGCGCGACGGCCTCCAGTGGTCCGACGGGAGCCCGGTCACGGCCATGGACTTCGAGTACGCGTGGTTCAAGGCCCTCGATCCCAAGACGGCGGGACAATACGCTTACATCATCGCCCAGTTCGTCCAGGGCGCGACGGAGTACAACGCGGGCGACGGCAAGAGGGAAGATGTGGCCATCCGGGCGACCGGCGACAAGACGCTCGAAGTCAAGCTGGTTGCGCCCTCGCCGTTCTGGCTCGGCCTCACGGCGTTCTTTACTTACTACCCGCAGAAACAGAGCTTCGTCGAGGAGCAGGGCGACGGCTACGCCCAGAGTACCGATGCGCTCCTGTATAACGGTCCCTATATGCTCACCGAGTTTGACCCGACCAAGGGCATAACGCTCGTCAAGAACCAGAAGTACTGGGATGCCGGAAGCGTGGGCATACCGAAGGTCGTTGTCAAGATCGTCAAGGAGCTCGACACGGCCGTGAACCTGCACGAAGCGGGAGAGCTCGACCTCACCGAGATCGACAGCGAGTACGTGCGCGAGTTCCGGGACTCGCCGGATTTCGACCAGCGGACGACCTTCATCTGCGTCTACCTGTCCTTCAACAACGAACTGCCGATCTTCCAGAACGTCAACATCCGAAAGGCGTTCCAGCTTGGCTACGATCGTAAAGCGCTGACCAGTAAACTCCTCAACGACGGCTCCGTGCCAGCGTCCGGCTACGTCCCCGACGGGATAGACGGCCCCGAGGATCAAACCTTCAGGGAGGCCCAGGGTCCGGTGCAGAAACCTTTTGATGCCGCGGAGGCCAAACGGCTCTTTCAGAAAGGTATTGAAGAGGTGAGCGAGAACCCCGCGATCGAGCTGCTCTCCTTCGACGACAGCACGGCGAGGGACATCGCAACCTTCCTGCAATCGCAGTTCGAGGACAACCTCGGGGCAAAGATAGACGTGAAGATACAGCCATTCGACCGCAAGCTGGAGCTTGAGGCGAACGGCGATTTCCAACTCTCCTACCAAGGCTGGGGCGCCGACTACAACGACCCGATGACCTTCCTGGACCTCTGGCTCTCCGACGCCTCCTTTAACACCGGGAAGTACGCGAACAAAGAGTACGACCGGCTCATCACCCAGGCCCAGCAGGAGGCCGGCGCCGCGAAGCGTCTAAAGATGCTGCGGGAGGCGGAGAAGTTACTGGTCGAGGAGGACGCAGGCGTGGGGCCGATGTACTTCGAGGGTGAGGTGTACCTCATAGAGCCCTTCATCAAGAACTACGTCAATCACCCCTACGGCGGCGGCATAGATATCAGCAAGTGGAGGGTCGAGAGGTAGCCGGACCTTCTAACCGCCGCGGCTCCCGCCGAACCGTGAGGCCCCTGCTGCAGCGAGCGTCACCAGCGCCACGGCCGCGAGGGCACGCGGGCCGAGCTGTTCCCCGAGGACGAGGAAGCCGACGAGGGCGGCGACGGCGGGATCCAGGCTCATGAGGACGCCGAAGACGCGAGCTGGGAGGCGCCGGAGGGCCGCCATCTCGAAAGAGTAGGGTATGGCGGAGGAGAGAACCGCGATAGCGAATCCTGCGAGGAGGAGCTTCGGGTCGAGTAGCGCGGGTCCGGCACCTGCCACTCCCACGGGCAGGAGGACGATAGTGCCGACGCACATCGCGATCACGAGCCCCGTTCCGCCGGGGAAGACCTGTCCCATTCTGACGCTCAGCAGGATGTAGGCGGCCCAGAGGCACCCCGCCAGGACCGCGAAGGCCACGCCGACGGGGTCCAGGTCCACGTCTCCCAGGATGCCCAGGGGAGCGAGCAGGAGGATGCCGGCGGCGGCAAGCGCGACCCAGAGGAGATCCAGGAGCCTGCGGGAGCCCGCGACCGCCACGCCGAGGGGTCCGATGAACTCGATGGTCACGGCTATACCGAGGGGTATGCGGTCGAAGGACAGGTAGATCGAGAGGTTCATTCCTGCCAGCACGAGCCCGAACAGGATGGCTATCAGGTAACCGGAGCGGGAGTATCCCTGCAGCCGCGGACGCCACAGGACGAGGAGCAGTAGCGCCGCGAACACGATGCGCAGGAACACCGTCCCTCCGGGTCCCAGGGAGTCGAAAAGCCCCTTCGCGATGGCGGCACCGAGCTGGACGGAGCCGGTGGCGGCGATCACGAGGCTGGTGGGCGGAACCGCTGCGGCGGCACCGCGCAGCCGGCCGGCGCCTCGCTCCGCGAACGTCCGTCCGGTCTGCTTCAACTCGTGGTCCCTTTCGCCGCTCCGATCCTTGCGCGGGCGAGTCTACCATCGACCCGCGGGGGCTAGTCCTCGTTCGGGGTCTCCTTCTCGGGCAGGCGCGTGCCGGGGATCAGGACGACGAGGCCGGTCGCGGCGCAGAGCGCGGACACCCAGCCCAGTGAGTCGAGCGAGCCGAAGAGGAGGACGAGGGCGCCGACGCCGGCCCCCACACCCTGGCCGAGGTAGATGGCGGAGGCGTTGAGCGACAGGACCAGGTTGCTCTGCCTGGGATACAACTCGATAAGCTGGTACTGCTGGAAAGGCGTGATCGCCCACCCGGCGATACTCCAGCCAACGAGGGCCAAGCCGCAGCCGAGCACCGCGAGGAGTGATCCGGACACCCTCACCAGAAGCGAGAAGAAGAGCAGACAGACGCTGATAACGCAGAAGCTAACCCCCAGGCTGATCCTGTAATCTCAGCGATCCGCGCCGTAGCCCCCGATGGCGCTGCCGGCGATGGCGGCGATCCCGAAGAGCAGGAACATGCCGCTGACCCCGGTCCCGCCGTAGCTCGTTAGCTCCCTCAGCAACGGGGCAAGGTAGGTGAACAGGACGAAACCGGCTCCGAGCCCGATGGCGGTCAGGCCAAGCGTCGAGAGTATCGCGGGCTCCCTGACGGCGGAGAGCCTCTCCCGCAAGCCAGCGGGCGGCGGGCTCTCGATGGCAGGCAGAAGGGCGAGTATCCCGGCCAGCCCGATCGCCCCGAGGATTCCGACCAATACGAACGCGCCCCGCCAGCCGGAGTACTCCCCGATCAGTGACCCAAGGGGGATGCCGAACGCGAACGCGACGGTAAGACCTCCAGTGACGATCGCCAGCGCCTCGCCCCGCTTGCCGGGGGGCGCGGGCGCCGCCGCGGTGGCGGGTTCTCCGTCGGCGTAAAAACCGCCGTCCCGCAGGCGGCGACCACCCTCGACACGAGCAGCGGCCAGAAGTCTGGTATCACGACCGCCGCCACGTTCGCCAGCACGAAGACCAGCAGCGATACGAGCAGCAGCGTCTTCCTCGCCATCCGGCCAGTCAGCGTCACGAGGATCGGGGAACCGAGGGCGTATACGGCCGCGTAGATGGCGATCAACTGCCCCGCGGTCCCCACGGATACGGACAGATCCCGGGCGACGGTGTCGAGCAGCCCGGCGACCACGAAGCTGCCCGTCCCTATCGCGAAAGCCCCGAGCGCGAGCGCAAGGAGACGGAGGTTCAAACGCAGTTTCCTCTCTGACGGCCGGAACGCGGACGTCGGAAAGTTACCACGCCACAACCCCCGGATGCCGCGAATGCCCTCTAGGCTTTGCCCCCTGCGCCAACCGCCCCGGCCAGGAGCGCGATGCCTGCGCTGAGCCCGACCACGACGAAGAGGCCGCCACCGAGCCCGATGCCCTCGGCGATGAACCCGATGACCGGAGGGCCGACGAGGAACCCGAAGTACCCCGTGGTCGAGACGGCGGCTATCGCGGGTCCGGTCGGCATCTCCTGCGAGCGTCCGGCCGCGCTCAGAGCGGCGGGGAAGACGACGGAGAACCCGGCACCGGCGCAGGCGAAGCCGACGATGGAAAGGAACGGCTGCGCGGCGAGGAGTGAAATCCCGAGTCCTACGGCGGCGAGTGCTCCGCAGAAACGAACGACATTCGTGGCGCCGAAGCGCGAGAGGAGCGCGTCACCCGAGAGACGGCCTCCGGCCATCGCGAGCGAGAACGCGGCGTATCCGGCGGCGGCGAAACCGGGGCCGGTTCCGAGGGTGTCGTTAAGGTAAA
>JACCTS010000570.1 GCA_013812245.1 Rubrobacter sp. | reverse complement strand
TGGCTGGGACGTTGAAGATGTAATAATTAGGGGATGGTCGCATCGTGGCCCAGGCGGCAAGTGGTATCGGCCGGACCCGGATGGCCGGCTGCCTGTGATAGCGGCCAGCCTCGTTTCGGATCGGGGGACAATGTCTTCCGTCTCTGAAGGCCCCAGGTCAGAAGACCAAAGTCTCTTCCCGGATACCCCCTCCGGATCTGAGGTTCCCCGCATGGAACCCGGAGGCGGACGCGGGGAACCTCCGGCGCGTCCCGTGTTGGGCTGGGGCATGATCCTGTGGGGCGTGTTCATCGTCGTCTTCTCGCGGGGGTTCGCCGAGATCACGAGCTTCTGGTGGCTCATCCTGCTCTTCGGTCTGATCGTGCCGCTGATCTCAGCCGCGCAGACGATCGTGGCGGCCAGGGGGGATCGCCAGCGCGAGATCCCTCCAGCCGCCAACCGGGCCGAGGATAAACAGCGGCAGTTGCTGGAGGCTCTGGCCCGGGACGGCGAGCTGACCTCGACGATGGCCGCCCTGCGCACCGAGTTGACGGTCGAGGAGGCGGCGGAGCTTCTCGAAGGGCTGGCAGGCAAGGGACATCTGCGGGTGTCCGCCCGCGAGGGCGCTATGGTGTACGCGCTCCTGGAACGGGATCGCCACGAGTTGCTGAACGCTTCAGGCGGCGCGGCGGACGGCTCCGTGGATGAGGCGGTCCTCGCCGAGCCCCTGAGCCAGCGCGAACACGAAGTCCTCGGGCTGTTGGCCTCGGGCAGGTCCAACGGGGAGATCGCCCGCGACCTGCACGTGACCGTTGGTACCGTGAAGGCACACGCGAGCAACATCTACCGCAAGCTTGGGGCGAAGGGCCGCGCCGAGGCTGTCTTCAAAGCTAGAAAACTGAACCTGCTCGGCTAGCGGACTCAGCGCCTTCGCACGGCCCGTCATCTCATCGCGTTACGCAAGCTTACGACCGGGCAGGCCCGAAAAGTGCGCTTCGATTCTACTTTCGTTCTACCTTCGTCGGATGCCGGTTGGACCGGATTAGCGGTAGGTTGGACCGTGTGAAAGACGCTGCCTGTTCGGGAAAGGAGTTTCGATGACCGTGATCACACCCAACAGCCGCAACGCCATGACAACGGTGTTCGGCATCCTCGCCGGCCTCTACGCCTCAACCTTCTTTCTGGGGGCCCTGCTCCACCTGGGCGCGCGGCTCCCTGTCGGGGGCGTGGTACTCGCTGAACCCCGGATCATCCCCGCGACGATAGTAGAGACGCTCTGTGGGCTGGCCCTCGCGGCCGGCGCCTATGCCGTGTTGGCCCGCAGGGACCGGGCGTGGAGGGCGCTCGTGGGCGCCCACGCCTTTGCGCTGGCGGGCGTGCTGCTCGGCGTGGTTGCGTTGGCCCTCGGCGCGGGACCGAGCACGGACCTGAACACGATCTATCACCGCGTAATGCTGACGGTGCTCGCGGCTGGCCTGGTCCTGCTGTTGACGCCTGCCGGCAGGGCGGCGTTCGGGCGCGGAGATCAAGGTTAGCCTCGCGGATAGGGAACGAAGGAGAAGAAACGTGCATGCAGGAACCGGAGGGCTGGAGAACCTCATCGAGGATTGGACAGCCGCCGAGCTGCGCGGCGACACGGCACTACTCGGGAGCATTCTTGCCGACGACTTCATCGGCATAGGGCCGAGGGGCTTCGTGCTGACGAAAGAGGAGTGGCTGGAGCGGCACGAGGCTGGCAAGCTACGGTACGAGGACTTCGGGCTGGACGAGATACGGGTACGCCGCTACGGAGAAGCGGCGGTGGTGACGGGCCGTCAGTCGGCGGAGGGAAAGTACGAGGACTACGAGCTTCGGGACCAGTTTCGGGCGACGATGGTCCTCGTGAAGCAGCAGGGACGCTGGCTGCTGGCCAGCCTGCACCTGAGCCCTATCGCCGGTCCGCCCTGAGCGGCGTACCCGCATGGCGACCGGGCGTCATCGAGCATAGCGAGCGCATTGGAGGAGACGATGGTACACGTCATCGACAGAGACGAGCTTCCGCACAGCGAGACGGCCTACAAATTCGAGGGATACCGCTATGGTGGGACGAACATCTCGTTCTTCCTGTCCGAGACGCCGCCGGGAAAAGGCCCGAGTCTGCACACCCATCCCTACGAGGAGGTCTTCGTGGTACAGGAGGGCGTCCTCGTGTTCACGGTGGGAGAGGGCAGCATCGAGGCGACCGGCGGGCAGATCGTCGTCGCGCCGGCAGGCACGCCGCACGGGTTCGTCAACTCTGGCGCCGGGCGGTCGCTCCACGTGGACATTCACACCAGCGGGCGCATGATCACCGAGTGGCTAGAGGAGGATTGAGGTATGAAGATCGGGCTCATCATCAACAACTTCGACTGGGTGGGCGATTCCTTGGACCCCGGCGTGACGCTGGCCGAGATCGCGCGCACCGCTGAAGACGCCGGGTTCGACAGCATAGGCGTCTCGGATCACGTCTGGCAGCACCCCTTCATGGGCGGCCCCGAGGCCGGCGAGCTTGAGTGCTACGGCACGCTGGCATACCTGGCCGCCGTCACCAGCCGGGTAAAGCTGATGTCCGTCGTAAGCGGGGTGCATTTCAGGTATCCGAGCATGCTGGCGAAGACGGTGACGACGCTTGACGTGCTCTCCGGCGGCCGTGCCTGGCTCGGCATCGGGGCCGGCCACTACGAGGAAGAGGCTCGCGGGCTGGGCATCCCGTTCCCGCCGCTAAAGGCGAGGTTCGAGATGCTGGAGGAGACGGTCCAGATCTGCCTTCGCATGTGGGACGGTGAGCAGGGCGACGGGCGTCCCTTCGAGGGCAGGCACTACCGGCTCGAACGTCCACTGAACGTTCCCCAGAGCCCGAGCAGACCTCACCCGCCGATCATGATCGCGGGCGACGGCGAGAAGAAGACGCTACGTCTGGTTGCCCGCTACGCCGACGCCTGCAACTTGTACCCGACGCCCGAGGTCGCGCGCAAGCTGGACGTCCTGCGCGGGCACTGCGAGGCAGAGGGCCGCGACTACGACGAGATCGAGAAGACCTGCATGTTCCGCTTCGTCACCGGCGAGGGCGCCCCTGAACCGGACCAACTGGTCGAACAGCTACGCTCGCTCGCTGGCCTGGGCATCCAGACCGTGATCGGCTTCATCCCGCCCGTTGACCCGGTCGCGCGGCTGGAAGAGATCGGCCGCCAGGTCATCCCGGCGGTCGCGGACCTCTAGCTTTTGTGCCCCAATAAACCTACATCGAGACGCCGAGCAGACCGCGGGTGAACTGGAAATCCGTGTTGCCCGCCTCGAAGAGCTTCGGTGTGTATTCGCGCGAGGCGACCGTAGCTACGGAATCGAACAATTGCTCTGTCCAACCGGCTGAATCTCCTTCGAGAAGAACGTCCAGGTCGTCAGCGTGATCGCGGATGGTGTCCGGGTCTGACGAGGCTTGCAGGAGCGGGAACATGCGGTGAGCCTGCAACGGTCGTCCCGACACGTGTGCCAGCATCATCTCCACGCCCGTTGCCCCGAGGCCGGTAGCCGTCTCGATCCAGTGGTCCGTCGGCGCCTCCATGACGTGCAATCCGGACTTCCTCGCCGTCTGCCCGTAGGCGAGGGTGTTCTCCACCTCGCGTTCTCCGAGTACGACCCGCAGGTACTCCGGCGAACGCAGGATGGAAGCCCTCTCCGGGACGACGACCGTTCCGCCCGCGCCCGCTATCGCGAGCGTCAACCCCGCGAGGCTGCGAGCCGCCTCGTCCGGGATGGGACCGGCGGCGTACAGGCCGAGCCGCAGGGCTTCGGGGCCGGCTGGCTCGTGCTCCAGTTCGTCGGCGCTCTCCAGCATTTCGGCGAACCAGGCTTCGACCTTGGAGACGACGCTCTCTATGCCGCCGTCGAGCTGGACGCTTGCCCACCCGAAGCGGCCGGGGTCGAGGTCCGCTTCGAGGAGCCGGTCCCGGAAGTAGTCGTTGTGGGTCTTCTCGCAGCCGTGCTCCAGCAGCAGCCCGAAGCGCACCATCGGGTTGGCGAGGTGGCCGAGCACGGTGCGCGAATAGATGGTCTCCGCCGAGCCGGCGGAGACGCCGCAGCCTTCGGTGTGAGGGAGGGCGACGAAGTGGGTCACCGTGTCCCGCGTGGCGCCGCGCTCGTTCAGGAGGCTGGCTATGCGGCGTGCGATCTGCCCCGAGCAAAGGCTCGTCGGCATTACGAGCCCGACCTGATCCGTGACCGGCCCTCGCCCGCTGCTTATGGCCTCGAAAGTGAAGGAGAGATCCGGAACATCTCCCACGACGGGCAGCGGTTCTCCATCAGGTTCTGGGGCGTTCTGGAGCCGTTCCAGGTCGTCGGCGCTAGTCTGCTTCCAGTCGCGCCAGATGGAGACCTGGGCGTGACCTGCTCGCTCCCCGACGGTCCTCTCCCCGGAGGCGGCCCGCAGCGTCCGCTCGAACGTCTCGCGACCAAGCTCGTCCATCGAGACGCCGTCGAGGTAGGCGCCGGCGTTCACGTCCATGTCTTTGGAGAGGA
>JACCTS010000531.1 GCA_013812245.1 Rubrobacter sp. | reverse complement strand
TCTGGTGCGGCGTTTCTTCGAGGCGCAAGGCGAAGGAGACCTCGATACATTGGATGAGATTCTGGCCGAGGACTTCGCCGACCGCAGCCTGCTTCCCAGCGAAGACCCGGATCGGGAGGGTTACAAGAGGTCGGTAGCCGAGGATCATGCCGCCTTCTCCGAGCTCCGCTACATCATCGAAGATCAGGTAGCGACGGGCGACAAGGTGGTGAGCCGCCTCACCATAAAGCGCGTCCACGATCGGGGGGACTTCGTGGGCATAGCGCCGACCGGTGAGGAGTATGAGGCGAGTGGCATCGTCATCCATCGGATAGTTGGGGGCAAGATCGCCGAGGAGTGGAGCGAGGGGAGCGGGATTCTTGGGTTGACCCAACAGCGCCTGGAGCAAGAGATAAGCGAGCGAGAGCAGGTCGAGCAAGAGCTGCTCGTGGCGCGCCGCATCCAGCAAGCCTCTCTCCCAAAGGAAGTTCCCACACTGCACGGCTGGGAGATATCGCCCCACTACCAGCCGGCACGCGAGGTAGGCGGCGACTTCTACGACTTCTTCGAGCTGGAGAACGGCCGCTTTGGGCTCGTTGTAGGGGACGCTACTGGCAAGGGGATGCCTGCAGCCCTCGTCATGGCCACGACCTGCGGCATGCTGCGCGCCGTCGCCAAGACTTCGGATTCGCCGGGAGAGGTGCTCGGGCGGGTCAACGAGGCTTTGTCTGCCCGCATCCCACCCAACATGTTCGTCACCTGCTTCTACGCTCTCCTGGATCCCAAGACAGGACGCCTCAGTTACGCCAACGCCGGACACGATCTGCCTTACTTGCGGCGTGGTGACGATGCGGAGCAGCTCAGAGCGAGGGGAATGCCCCTAGGCCTGATGTCAGGCGTGAGCTACGAAGAGGGTCATAGCTTGCTGCACGAAGGGGACGGCATCCTGTTCTACAGCGACGGGCTGGTAGAGGCCCACAACCAGCACCGCGAGATGTTCGGCTCTCCGAGACTCCGGCGGCTCATCATGGAGCATGATGAAGTGAGATCACTGGGCGAGGTCCTCCTCGAGGAGCTTTACACCTTCACCGGGGAGGGTTGGGAGCAGGAGGATGACATCACCCTCCTGATGCTACGATCGTCGGCGACCCGGCGGGGGTCGATAGAAGAGAAGTAAGGATACAATCCTCAACCCTGACGCAGGTAATAGGGCAGCCTGCAACGAGGTTGCGCGGGAATGACGTATGGGAGGTCCTTTGTGTTCCCGCCCGCGGACTGAGGGGCGCAGGCTTCCCCTCAATCCTGTAGACCGTGAAGCTACGAGGCGCGTCGCACGGCGGCCAGGGCCAGAATACCGAGACCCAGAAGCGCTACAGCCGCCAGAAGAGGCATGGAAACGCCACCAGTGTCAGCCAGCTTAGGCGGCACGCTCGCAGGAGGACTCGCTGCTGGGCTTGCGGTCGCAGTTGCCGACGGGCTTGCCGACGGGCTTGCCGATGGGCTCGCGATTGGGCTCATAGTAGTGCTCGCCGGGGAGGCAGTCGTCGCCTCATCGCTTTCGGACACGTTGATACTTGCCGTCATGTCAGGATGTATCGTGCAGAGATATGAGTAGCTGCCTGGCTCGTCGAAGGTGAACGAGAAGCTCTCTCCCGGCTGCAGCGTTCCGGAGTCCCACGTCCCATCGTCGGCGGTGGAGGTGTGCGGTTCCTCTCCATCGTTGACCCACGTAACCGTCGTCCCCGGAGCAACGGTAAGCTGATCTGGCTCGAAGAAGAAATCCTGGATCGAAACCGTCATCTCATCCTGCGCCGAGGCGGCGGGGGCAGAGACCAGCAACGCTGCCGTAGAGAGTATGACCAGATACAGTAATCGCTTCAAAGCTCCTCCTTACGTTAGTTGTCTTGGATCTCGTCCCACGAAAGGCGCGTGCGCCCTTTCCCGGTCGAGAGTCATTCGGTACAACCGTTACAGAGCATCTGAACGTATCTACGCGGGGAGGGTTGCGGTTGGATGGTCTGCCCGCACTAAATTCTCGGATTCGAGAACGAGCAGCAGTCTGAGCGTCAGGGGCGTGTCGGTGGAGATTCTGTGCGTCTATTGAGCCGCAACGAGTAGCATCGGGTGGGAACCACCTTTTGGTAGCAATAATTGTCAATTGTTGTAGAATTGACTTTTACTGTCAACAGATTGACAGATACGGACGGTGGGCGTGAAGATTCCCGAGAGTCCCCCAGAGTTCAGATTGTTATTCGATGGCATCGATCCGGAGCGCCTTGGGTCGATTATTGCCGCGGGCGGTTCTACTGGGGGAAAGTATCGGCATTGGAGCGAGCTTAGGCATCTCGATCCTCCTGGGGACCTGTCATTGGAGGACTGGTGGCTCGGGATCAAGCTTGCCAGAATGGCCGACTCGCATCCTCTCCCGCTGCGGGACAAGGAGGGAAAGCCTTTCACCTACGCTATGCCGGACGAGGCCCAGAGGGCGGTTCATCTCGTGGACCAGGGTGTGGCGGGGAGGATCTCGATCAGCGAGTCGGTCGTCGGGAAGGGCAACAGGGACCGATACATTCTGAGTTCTCTTATCGAGGAGGCGATCACCTCCAGCCAGTTGGAGGGCGCGAGCACCTCCCGCAAGGTCGCTAAGGAGATGCTGCGTACCGGCAGGGCGCCGCGGAACCGCAGCGAGCGGATGATCGTGAACAACTACCAGGCCATGGAGTACGTAAGGCGCCGCCGGGACGATCCTCTCGACCCCGAGTTCGTTCTGGTTTTACACGAGATCATCACCCGGGGGACGCTGGATAATGAAGATGAGGCCGGCAGGCTTCAGAGGCCGGACGAGGTACGGGTCGCGGTCTACAGTCCGGAGGGCGAGATCATCCACCGCCCCCCTCCGGCGGAGGAGCTGCCATCGAGACTCGAGGCGATGTGCGAGTTCGCCAACGCCTCTGACGAGGCCGAAGTACGCCCCGAGACCTTCATGCATCCGGCGGTCAGGGCTATTCTGCTGCACTTCTGGGTCGGCTACGACCATCCCTTCGGGGACGGCAATGGAAGGACTGCCAGGGCCCTCTTCTACTGGTCCATGCTCCGTCAGGGGTATTGGCTGGCCGAGTTCCTGACGATCTCCAGCATCTTGAAGAATGCGCCGGGGCAGTACGCTACCTCTTACCTGTTCGCGGAAACCGACGATGGCGACACAACCTACTTCGTTCTCTACCAGCTAAGGGTGATCCTTCGTGCCATGGAGGAGCTGCAGGGATATCTCAGGCGTAAGATGGAGGAGACCCGCAAGACGGAGGCCCTGCTCAGGACAGACAGCGGCCTCAATCACCGTCAGACTACCCTCCTCTCCCACGCGCTGCGCAACCCGGATGCCACCTTCACCGTCAAGGCGCACAGCTCCTTCCACAACGTCGTGCAGGCAACGGCCCGAACGGACCTCGACGGCCTGACAGAGCGCGATCTGCTCATCAAGAACAAAGCTGGGCGCGCGTTCCGTTACTTCCCCGTGCCCGACCTTGCCGAGAAGCTCGAAAAGTAGCTCTTGGTCACGTCTCGACGGTAGTTCGTACAGTTTATCCATCCTTGTTGAGGAGACGATGCGCCTTTGGCAGCCCGGAGGTGTTCCTTCTTACCTAGCTGGATCATTGATTGCGCGGCGGGATGCGGAGCCACTCCGGTTCGTCTCAGTGTCCCTGATCCCGCGCCCATTCGCGCACCCCACGTCTCCAGAGCCGACGATCCAGGCTCAGCCCTTCGGCGACGAACCGGGTGAGGACATCGCCGGTCGCACCCGGCAAGAGGTCGCTTTCCGGCGTTGGGGCGTAGCCAGGGTCTTCGCCTGCCAGGGTTTCGTTTGCACGCTTGAAGATATTCAGCCGCCCGCTGCTGTAACGCCAGACTTCGGGGACATCCAGACGTGCGTAGATCGGCAACTTGTCCAGCGAAGGCCTGGTTATGTCCACCTCCACCACGAGGTCAGGGACCGGGTCGCCCGCGTCCAGCTCTATGTCACCCTTGTCCGCAACGAGTTCGCGCACCCGACCGGCATTACTTCCGAAGTAGAAGCACTCGTCGGGCTCGAAGCCGCGCGAGAGGTCCTCGCGCTTGAACGTCGTCGAACCCGCGTTCTCGATATCGGCATCCGCCTCCTCGGCCAGAAGTTCCACGAGGGCGGCGATGAGGCGGCTGATCCTGTCATGCTCGGCTGACGGACTCAAGATTTCCAGCACCCCCCTGTCGTAGAAGAAACGTGGGTAACGACGCTCCTCACGCTCCGCCAGCAGCCGCTCGTAGGTCCCCCAACTGGCGTTGGGTAGTATGATGCGGCTCTCTTCCTGATTCTTCAGCGCCTCCGCCACACAGACTCCTCGAACTCGGTGGTTAAAGCTTACTCGCATGAGTCTAACCGCCTGTTGCCTTCCCGGCCTCTTCTTTTCTTCCCGCCTTATATGGAGGTAGTTGTAGCGCTCGGGGCCGTCGCGGCTCTTGCCACGGGCCTTGTTCCAGATGAGAGAAGGAGCTGTTTACGACGGTGCAGACGGCCGGCTGCCCGAGCGCCTCTTCGAGTCTCCGGCTTTTGGTTATCGGGGGCTGCCTCCAAACAGTCGTGTCAGAGCCGCAAGGGGATTCTTTTTCGAGAGCATCGAGACTCCGAGGAACTTCTGGAGCTCGTCCGCTTCGAAGACTATGACGTTGCCTTTGGTGCCACTGCCGTAGAGGTAGTCGGGCACGTCCCTGCGCAGCTTGGCGACCGTGCCGTGAATGTCCTCAGAGCGGAAGACGATCTTGTCTCCCCTCCTGCTCCACGCAGCGGGGTCGTGAACCCATTGCTGCGCCAGCTCCTCGCGAACCCTGTCGTGGCGGCTCCTTCCGTACTCATCCATCGTGACGATCCGGCACCAGTCAGGCACGGGGTCGGAAGCGTGCTCTGAGATTATCTCCTGTAGCACTGCAGAGGAGAGCTCGAGTACGTCGAGAGGATCCTCGTGCTCCTGGCGTAATCTCGGTAGCATCCTTTTCAGGTACTCTTTGTAGAGG
>JACCTS010000528.1 GCA_013812245.1 Rubrobacter sp. | reverse complement strand
CGGATTCTGGACGCGGTGATCGGGCTGCACATGGAGCGGTACTACGACCAGATATCGCTCGACGCCGTGGCCGAGAGGGCCGGGGTCACGGTCCAGACCGTACTCCGGCGCTTTGGCAGCAAGGACCAGTTGATCGAAGCCGCCTCCGAGGTGGCGCGCTCTCGGGTCACGAGCCAGCGCGGCGAGGCTCCCGTCGGCGACATCGCGGGCGCGGTCGAGAACCTCGTGGCTCACTACGAAGAGTGGGGCGAGAGCTCGCTGCGGCTTCTGGCGCAAGAGGATCGGGTGCCAGCGTTCCGCAAGACGACCGAGGCGGGCCGGACTCTGCACTACGAGTGGGTCGAGCGCACCTTCGGGCCCATGCTCGCGGAACGCGAGGGCGAAGCTCGCGGGCGTCTACTGGCCGAGCTAGTCGCCGTCTGCGACGTGTACTTCTGGAAGATACTGAGGCGCGACCTTGGCTTGGGCCATGAGCAGACGGAGCATGCGCTAACAGAGACGATAGCTGCCTTGAAAGGAGAAGAGTGATGGCGCGCTACCTGGTCTACACCTCGCCCGCCCGGGGACATCTCTATCCTATCGTCCCGACGCTCGAAGAGATGAGGCGTCGCGGTCACGAGGTCGTGGTGAGAACCCTGGCCTCGGAAGTCGGGCGAATGCGCGGCATGGGCTTCGAGGCGGAGTTCATGGACCCCGCGATAGAACGTCGCGAGGTAGACGACTGGCGGGCAAGTACGCCGGTAGGGGCTCTGCAGGCATCCCTGCGAGCGTTCTTCGAGCGTGCGCGCCACGACGGGCCCGACCTCCTGCGGGCCATACAGGAGGAAAACCCGGACGCGCTGCTCATCGACGTAAATGCCTGGGGAGCGATGGCGGCGGCGGAGACTTCCGGGCTGCCGTGGGTGACCTGGTGCCCTTACTTCCTGCCGGTTCCTTCGCGCGACACGCCGCCATTCGGCCTCGGGCTTCCGCCTACGTGCGGGCCGCTCGGCCGGCTGCGTGATCGTCTGTTGGGGCCGGTGCTATTCAGGAGCTACAATCGCCTCCTTCCCGAACTAAACGCCGCGCGCATGGAGATCGGCGCTCCGCCGGTGCCAGACATTCAGGACGCGATGGTCAGGGCGCCGCTCATGCTCTACATGACCGCCGAACCCTTCGAGTACCCGCGTTCGGACTGGCCGGAGTCCGTACGCATGGTCGGACCCGGCATCTGGGATTCCCCGGTAGAGCCGCCCGCCTGGCTCCGCGAGCTGCAAAAACCGCTCGTGCTCGTCACCTGCTCGACCGAATTTCAGAACGATGGCAAGCTCGCCCGAACCGCCCTCGAAGCACTCGCGGAGGAGGACGTGAACGTCGTGGTCACCACCGCAGGCGTGGACCCTTCGCCGTTCACACCGCCACCCAACGCCCGCGTCGTGAAGTTCCTGCCGCACAGTGCGGTCCTGGAGAGAGTGGCCTGCGTGGTCTGTCACGGGGGCATGGGCATCACCCAGAAGGCGCTCGCTTCGGGCGTCCCCGTATGTGTCGTGCCGTTTGGCCGGGATCAGCTCGAGGTCGCCAGGCACGTCGTGGTGGCCGGCGCCGGAAGCAGGCTGCCCGCCTCAAAGCTACGGCCCGACCGTCTGCGGATCGCGGTACGACAGGCAATGGACAAACGGGCCGGAGCGGAGCGTATCGCCACCGCTTTCAACAATACGGGCGGTCCGCGGTCCGCCGCCGACGCGCTGGAAAAACTGGGGCCGGCTCTGTCGAGAGGGCTGCAAGACCGTAAGCCGACGATAGTGTCCGGTGTGGCGGAAATCAGTGATCGGAGGTGCGCAGAGTAGAAGCGTCGAGACCCGAAGCGGCATGTAGTTCGGAAACGAGCGAGAGGAGAGGTGCAAATGCTGGTCAGAGAGCGGGTAGTGATCGCACCGGATGAGGGCGATGTGATCCTGAGAGGCGGCGTTGGGTTCATCGGCAAGCTCTATGGTGAGGAGAACGGTGGGACATTCGCCATAGGCGAGCACCCGCTGGAACCGGGCATCCTCGCGGCTCCACCCCACTCGCACAGCAATGAGGATGAGATCTCCTACGTGCTCGAAGGAGAGATCGGGGTCATGATAGGCGAGGAGGTCTACAGGGCCCCGGCAGGCAGCTACGTCTTGAAGCCCCGCGGGATCGTTCACGCGTTCTGGAACCCCGGTCCCGAGCCTGCGAGGATACTGGAGATCTTCTCCCCCGCCGGGTTCGAGAGGTACTTCGAGGGACTGGCGGAGATCCTCTCGGCCGATGGCCCGCCCGACATACCCAGGCTCGAAGAGTTGGCAGGCCGCTACGGCCTGACCTTCCACTGAGAAAAGATGGAGGAGATCATGCGCCAGCACGGCCTGAGGCTGCAGTAAGGTACGCTCACAGGCCGCCGGACAACCTTCGTCACAACCACGGTCGAGTCAGGGCATTGGTCTACTCGGGCAACTCTGCTCTGTCCCCCACCTCGACGACGCGCTCGTCGAAGAAGCCTTTGTTGACCTCCAGGGCGTACTTCGCGGGCTCGGCGGAGATGTAGTGGGGCGGATCGTCGTCCAGGGCCTTCATGTCCTGGATGTCCACGATGCGTCCCTCGGAGTCCAGGTACGCAATGGAGAGCGGTATGAGCGTATCCTTCATCCAGAACGAGAGCGTCTGCTCACCGTGGAAGACGAAGAGCATGCCCCGGTCTTCCCCGAGCGCGGTACGTCCCATGAGGCCCCGCTGCTGTTCGGCGGGGGTGTCGGCGATCTCGACCCTCACGTCCACTTTCTCTCCGCCGGAAGCCGCGATGGTCACGGTACGAAGCTCCATCGCCTGAACTGCCGTGGTCTCCCCGGATGCGCCCTGCCCGCCGGAGGATTCTCCGGCGGAACCATCCCCGATGGGAGCTCCATCGGGTCCTTCACTGCACCCGGCGAGCATGAGCACGAGAAGTACGAAGACAGCCCCGAACATCCTCATCGCAGCACGAACTCTATCCGCTTGTTCTGGCGACCCTTGCTCTTGTGGTTGGTGATCTCGATCCTACCCACCTCTCCGGTGTTCGCCACGTGGGTGCCGCCGTCGGCCTGGGTGTCCAGTCCCTCGATTTCGACGATGCGGATGGTCTTCACCCGCTCGGGCATCAGGTTGGCCTGGGTGCGGATGAGATCCGGATTCCCAAGCGCCTCCTCGCGCGGGAGTTCGTAGACTTTCACGGGCCGCTCCTGCGCGAGCGCCTCGTTGGTCAGGCGCTCTATCTCAGCGACCACATCCGCCGTCCACTCGCCGGGGAAAGAGAAGTCCATGCGCGCGCGATCCGCGCGCATCTGGCCGCCCGTCACCTTCGCGTCGAAGGACTTCCAGATCACACCGGAGAGTACGTGCAGCGCCGTGTGATATCGCATGTGCGCGTACCGCCGCTCCCAGTCCAGGCTGCCTTTCAGATCCCGGACGGTACCAGGGATGGGCGCGTCGAGGACGTGGACCACGACATTCCCCTCGCGCCGAACGTCCACAACGCTTGCGTGAATGGGACCTATGCCGAGCGTCCCCTTGTCCGAAGGCTGGCCCCCGCCGCCGGGATAGAAAACGGTGCGGTCCAGAACTATCTCCCGGCCGTCGATCCGCACGACGCGGGCCTCGAACTCCCGGAGGTAGGAATCGGTGAGGAAAAGTGCTTCGGTCACAGCGGCAGCTTACCGCGCTCGCGGTTCTCGAAGGTCGCCACCTCGCGGTATCCGACCTCATGGACAAAGGGAAGGCTCTTGTCGTAGCCGGCGGCGACCTCGTCC
>JACCTS010000527.1 GCA_013812245.1 Rubrobacter sp. | reverse complement strand
TCGAAAGACCTGGGATCGGGCCGGATGAGATCCTGGTGCGGGTTGGCGCGAACACCCTGTGCGGCACGGACGTTCGTGTCCTGAACGGGGAGAAGACGCGCGGCATCAGGCGGCCTTCCATCCTGGGACACGAGATCGCAGGCCACGTCGCCAAAATCGGTCCACGGGTGAAGGGCTTCGAAGTTGGAACGCCGGTGGGGATGGCGCCCATGATCCCATGCCGCCGCTGCTTCTACTGCCAGCATGACATGGAGAACGTCTGCCCCAACAAGCAGGGGATGGGCTACGACCTGGACGGCGGCATGGGCGAGTACGTTCGCATCCCGGCTTCGGGCGTGAGACGGGCAACCTCTTCGCCGCAGAGGACCTGCCGCCCGAACACATCTCGCTGGCGGAGCCGCTCTCGTGCTGCATCAACGGCCAGCGCCGCCTGAGGATCAGGCTGGACGACACCGTGCTCATAATGGGGACTGGACCGATCGGGCTGTTCCACCTCCAGCTCGCCCTGCTCTCTGGGGCTAGGAACGTCATCGTCAGCGAGCCGCGCCCTGACCGGCGGCGCTTCGCGGAAGACCTGGGCGCGCATCTCACGGTTGACCCGGAAGGCGAAGACCTCGCTGTGGTGGTCGAAGATGCAACTGGCGGGCTCGGGGTAGACGTGGCGATCATCTGTATCGGAAACCCTAAGCTCGTGAACGAGGCATTCCGGCTGGTCAGGAAGGGAGGCCGAGTGAACGTCTTCGCCGGGCTTGCGGGTGACGGATGGGCCGAGGTGGAGGCCAACCTGATCCACTACAACGAGCTCGAAGTCTCGGGCGCCTCGGACTCCCGGCGCTCCGACTACGGCGCCGCGCTGCGGCTCATCGAGTCGGGCCGGGTGGACGTATCCAGGATGGTCACGCACCGCTTCCCCCTGACCTCCATCAGGGAAGCCCTCGACGTGGTGGCTGGTGGCGAGGGCATCAAGGTAGCGGTGAAACCGTAGAGCCTGCGCCGCGATCATTATCCGGTCTCCCTGACGAAAGAACCTCGCCGAGCGTGGCGCAGAAACGCTCGATCTCATCATCGGTGTTGAAGTAGTGAACCGAAGCACGCACTATTTCGCCCAGTCCCCGCTCCTCGGAATCGAGAAGGGTGGAGGCGGGTGATGCGATGGACACGTTGATGGCGCGGGCGGCGAGCGCGCCCTTTATCTCATCCGGGCGCCTGCCCTCGGCAGTGAAGGTGACGATGCCGCAGCGTTCCTCCCCGAGATCCCGCACCACCACGCCCGGAATACTGGCGAGCCGGACGCGCAGCCTCTCCGCGAGGGCGTAGACCCGCTCGCGGATCGCTTCTAGCCCAATATCCAGGGCGTAGTCCAGCGCGACACCGAGGCCGATCTTGCCCGCGAAGTTGGTTTCCCAGTTCTCGAACCGACGGGCGTCGGGACGGATCTCGAACTGGTCGCTGGCCGTCCATTCGGCCGCGTGCAGGTCGAGGAAGGGGGGTTCGAGCCGCTCCAGAACCTCGCGCCGCACGTACAGAAAGCCGGTCCCCCGAGGCCCGCGCAGGTACTTCCGTCCGGTGGCTGAGAGCATGTCGCAGCCGATCTCACCGACATCGAGGGGCATCTGTCCGGCGGACTGGCAGACGTCGAGCAGGTATAAGCATCCAGACTCGCGGGCGACTTCCCCGACCTCCTTTGCCGGGTTGACGAGGCCGCCGTTGGTTGGAACGTGCGTGATGGCGACGAGCTTGACCCGCTCGTCCATCATGTCCCGCAGGGCGGAGACGGAGATCCGGCCCCGCTCGTCGCTCGGAACCGGCTCGACGACGGCGCCCGTCTTCCGGGCCACCTGCAGGTAGGCTATGTAGTTACTGGCGTATTCGGCCTGTGCGGTGAGGATGCGGTCTCCCGGCCCGAACGGGATCGAGTAGAAAGCCATGTCCCAGGCGCGGGTCGCGTTTTCGACCACCGCGATCTCATCGGGCGCGCACCCGAGCATCCGGGCGGTCGCGCCGTAGACGCGCTCCAGGGCCTCCTCCTCGCGCGCCGCGGCCTCGTAGCCGCCGATCCTCGCCTCCAGCTCCAGATGCCCCACCGTAGCCCGGAGAACGGGGTCCGGCATCAGCGAGGAACCCGCGTTGTTGAAGTGAAGGATCTCCGCGCAACCCGGCGTGTCCCTTCGGGCTCTCTCGACATCCAGCGTCATCGGCGCAGACACGAATACCTCCCTTTCTCACGCGATGACGATAGCAGGAAAGACGAGGGGACGTGTGCCCTGCGATAGTGTGGTCGCAAGGCCAAAAGACCAGTGCTTCTCGAAAAGGATGAGCCCGGACGCATCACCGGCCAACTCTCCCTCTGAAGAGCCACGCTACGAACCCTGCTGAAGTCTCGGTCTGGAGGTTATCCAGACGATCATCGGGATGGTCACGAGCTGCATCACCCAGATCATGCCGATGTAGCTATCGAAGAGCCCGAGCTTCTGGTAAATCACGTACAGCGGAATTATCATCATCAGCTCCGGCGCGAACCGGAACGAGAGGATCGTGAACAGCAAGTCCTTCGACCCTCGGAACTGGATGTGTACCAGTAGCCCGCCCCGTCCACCGAGACCGCCTCGAACGGATCGCGCGGCAACGAGCGCATCCCGGCCGGGTTCCCGATCCAACCCCGCAGATGATCCTGCACCAGCGACCAGCCTTCCGGGTGGATCTCCTCGACCTCCAGCGCGGCGGCGACCATCCAGTCGGCCCCCGACGTCACCTTCCCAGAAGGTCAGCGTACCCGGAGGCCGTCATCCTTCCAGGAGCGTCCACAAGAACGTCCACGTCGGCCAGCACCGCCTTCGGAGCCGGGCAGGTCAGCGTCTGCTTGTGCCCGTCCTTCTCGATGGACGCGCCGAAAGCCGTGGACCCGTCCATCGAAGCGGCGGTGGCGACGCAAAGGTATGGACGGTCACACTCGTACGAAGAGCGCTTGACGATGTCGTTGAGCGTCCCGGATCCTACGGCGACAGGAATGGCGTCGTGGCCGCAGAGCGACTCGACGAGCGTTTCTATGTTCCCGTATTCGGCGTACAGGGTCGGGTGGCCAAGGAAGATGTACGGTTCGATCATTGGCCGCCCGGACACCTCGAGTTGCCGCTGGGCCTCCTCGACCGCGGCAGAAAACGTGTTCTCGTCCGCAACGACAACCGCCGCCGCGTCACCGAAAATCTCACCAAAAACATGCGCGGCCGAGGAGAATAGGCCGGCTTCGATCCTCACATCTCGAGTATCCGAGGCGTCGCGCAGGGCGGTCCGGATCCTCTCGCCGTTCACCCGCTACTTCCCATTCTGCTGGGCCTTCCGATCAATCGTCCTCCCACCCGAACTCCTCCCTCAGATCCGCCGGTATCAGGTGGTCTATCCGCTCAAGGACATACTCCGGCACGTTCTCCTCGGGCTCCTCCGCGAGCGATTCGGCGGTCGTCTCGCCGGTGAGGACCACGGCCGAAGGCATCTCTGCGTCCAGGCCCATGCGGATGTCGGTGTAGAGCCGGTCGCCGCTCATCACGCAGTCCTTCGCGTCGAGTTCCATAATGTCCATGATGGTCTGGAGCATGATCGGGTCTGGCTTCCCGACGTTGACCTCGCACTTCGCGCCGGTGCATCCCTCTATGGCCCCGACGATGGCCGCTGCGTCCGGCTCGCCCCGCCCACCAGGGAACGGACAGTACCGGTCCGGGTTCGTCGTCACGAGCTTCGCCCGCTTGTGGAACCAGATGGCGTCGAAGGCGATCTGGAGCTTCCGGTACTCGAAGCCCCGGTCGTAGCTAGCGATGACGATGTCTATCTCCTCCGGGTCCTCGGACATCTTTATTCCGGCCTCCCGTAGCGCGTTCTTGAGCGGTTCCTCGCTGATGGGGAATACGACCGCGTCAGGGTGGTTTCTCTGCAACCACTGGGTCATGGTCACGACGGTGTTCACTATCTCCGAGACAGGCGTCTCCAGGCCCAGTTTCGTCAGCTTCTCCGCGTACATCGCGGGGTCTTTCGTTGGGTTGTTGGAGAGGAATACGACACACTTATCAAGCTCGCGGAGCTTCAGGATCAAACGCTCCGCGCCTGGCAGCAGATCGTCGCCGAGGTAGATGGTCCCGTCGAGGTCGAAGACGTAGCCTTCATAGAGCTTCTCGGGGGAACGCAGAAGGCCAGATTGGACACCTTCAGCCATCTACGTCCTCACCCTTATGCTTTCCGTACCGCCGTCGATGCCGACAAAATAAGACCTCTCGCCCACTTCCTGCCCCTTCCCCCGAATTCTTCACATTTGTAATGTGATTTCCCTAAGATATCACGGTAACAAAATAGCGGCAATGCAACCAGCCCAACAGATCCCCACAACGTAGTCGTTCAACACTTTTCGATCTTTTGGGACAAGGAAGTGGGCGCAGCGCAGTCTCGTCTGCACTACGTGCCCGAAACCAGCCTTCTTAGTAAAATGCGTCACCAATAACCTGCCTTTGGGGAAAGGGAGTTAGCATGGCGAACATTGGAGACTACGAGCAGACCTACGCGAGCTTCGAGTGGGAGACGCCGGAGCGCTTCAACTTCGGGCGCGACGTGATGGATAAGTGGGCCGAGGGGGACCGTCTAGCCATGATCTGGCTGGGGACGGACGGCGACGAACGACACCTCACCTTCGGGGATTTCTCCCGCCTCTCGAACCGCTTCGCGGGCGCGATGCGGAATCTGGGCGTGGAGCGCGGCGACCGGGTGATGGTCCTGCTCGGCAAGATCCCTGAATGGCACGCCGTTCTGGTGGGGCTGCTCAAGCTCGGGGCCATCGCCATTCCCTGCGCCCCGCAGCTTCGGGCTGGCGACCTCCAGTTCCGCGCGGAACACTCGGGGGCGGTAGCCATGATCTCCGGTCCCGAAGGCATCGAAGAGGTCGAGAAGATGCGCTCCGGCGCTCCCGGTCTCAAGCACTTCGTCTCCGTGGACGATGAGCGAGACGGCTGGGATTCCTACGAAGACCTGACGGACGCCGCGTCCGACGACTTCACCGCCGAAGACACCGCTTCGGACGATGGCGCTTTCATCCTGTACACGTCAGGTACGACCCGGCATCCGAAGGGAGCGCTGCACACCCACGGCTACACGCATGCCAAGAGGATGGAGGCGCGGTACTGGCTGGACTTGCAGGAGGGTGACCGGCTGTGGTGTACCTCCGGGACGGGCTGGGCCAAGAGCATCTGGAACGTGTTCCTTGGGCCGTGGAGCATGGGAACCGAGATCTTCTTCCACGAGGGCGGCTTCGACCCCGCCGAGCGCCTGGACCTGATAAAGCGTCACAACATAACGGTTCTGTGCCAGGCCCCGACAGAATATCGTCTACTCGCCAAGACCCCCGAGCTGGAGCGGGCGGATCTCTCGAAGATCAGACACGCGGTATCGGCGGGCGAGCCCTTGAATCCGCCCGTGATCGAACGTTGGAAAGACCTGCACGGCATCACCATCTACGACGGCTACGGCCAGACGGAGAACACCCTGCTCGTCGCCAATTACCCAGGCCTCGAAGTGAGGCCCGGCTCCATGGGCAAGCCATCCCCCGGCTGCGACGTGAAGATCGTGGACATGGAGGGCAACGAGTGCCCGCCTGACGAGTCGGGAGACATCGCGCTGGCGAGCGCCGGCTCAGGCCGCATCCCATGCCTCATGAAAGAGTACTGGGAGCAACCAGACGAAACCGAGGCCGTCTATAGAAACGGTCAGTATCTCACCGGCGACCGGGCGTACCGGGACGAGAATGGATACCTGTGGTTCGTGGGTCGGTCGGACGACGTGATCCTCTCCGCCGGCTACCGCATCGGGCCGTTCGAGATCGAAAGCGTCCTCATCGAACATCCGGCCGTGATAGAGAGCGCCGTCGTCCCCGCCCCGGACGAGGACCGCGGCAGCGTGGTCAAGGCATACGTCGTGCTCGGGGCGGATCACGAGCCATCGGACGAGTTGGCGCGAGAGATACAGGATTTCTGCAAGAGCCACACCGCCCCGTACAAGTACCCGCGCCGCATCGAGTTCATAGAGGAGCTACCCAAGACCACGAGCGGCAAGATCCGCCGCGTCGAGCTACGTCAGCGAGAAACGAAGGAAACAACCAGATGACCATAGACAGGCTGAACCCGGAAACAAAGATCCCGGGGCTGGAGGGAACCACGATCGGGGACTTTTGGGCATGGGCCTACTCGGACATCCTAACCAATACGACGCGCGGGATGTTCGCAGAATTCTTGGTCGGTGCTGCTTTGAGGGTAATCGAGTACACAAGACCATTGGGCTGGGAGGATTTTGATCTCAGCTATTACAACTGGAAAATAGAAGTCAAAGCCTCAGCATATCTTCAGAGTTGGCATCAAGAAGCGCTATCTACAATTCGTTTTGACATTGGTGAGCGCGGAAGCTGGGATTCGGACACAAATTCCTGGATAAGTGAACGTACGAGATCGGCAGATTGCTACGTGTTTTGCCTCTACTTCGAGCAGGAGCGTTCAGTAGCGAATGTCCTCGACACAAGCCGGTGGGAATTCTATGTACTCTCGACCAAACAAATAAATGCAGAGTTTGGCAATCAGAAGTCTGTGGGCTTGAGAAGAATTCAAGACGTGACGCAGCCCGTTAACTTTCAACAGATTAGAGATAGCGTGGAGCTAGTACTGCAAGAAAGCAGAAGCTAGCTTGGTCCACGATCTGAACACCCTCTCGGATGAAGAATTTTGTTACCTGACGACCACCGGCAGGGTGACGGGGAAGCCGCACGAAATCGAGATCTGGTTCTCCGTGGAGAACGGAACGCTCTATATGCTCTCTGGCGGGCGTGATCGCTCCGACTGGGTGAAGAACCTCATCCGCAACCCGGACGTGACGATCCGCATCGCGGATCAGGTCTTCGAGGGACACGCCCGCGTCGTCGAGGAGAACCCCGAGGAGGATGAGCTTGCGCGACGGCTCCTGGTAGGGAAGTACGAGCGTAGCCCTGGCAGCCTCTCGAACTGGAGGCGGAGGGCGTTGCCGGTTGCGGTAGACCTGACGTAGGCCCACGCACAATGAAGAGTGGTGTCCCGTCTACACTGGACGCATGGGTGGTCGGAAGACGCGGGATCTACCAGAAAAGATGTGCCCGATCTGCGGGCGGCCTTTCCGGTGACGCAAGAAGTGGGAGCGCGACTGGGAATCTGTCGTGTACTGCAGCGGCCGCTGCCGCTCGCGGGCGAAGCGGGAGAGACGATCAGGCGACTGAGTTGGTAGGATAGCCGGGTCGAGCGCCTACCATCTGGGAGCACATGACCGTCAGAATCGCCATTCTGACCCTCATCTCCGTCCTCGTTCTGGGCGGCCTGTTCGTGCTCCTGCGCCCCAACCCTAAAGAGACTTCTCCGGGAAAGCGGTCGTTCGACCTTGAGATAAGTGAGGATGGCATGAGCCCGACGCAGATCTCCATCCGCGAAGGCGACCGGGTAACGTTGAACGTCACGACGGATAGCCCTGTCGAGATGCACGTCCACGGCTATGATCTGGAGAAAGAGGTCGAGCCCGGCGAGACAACCGAAATCTCTTTCGAGGCCGACCTTACCGGGCGCTTTCCTATCGAGGATCACGACACGGAGACCGAGCTTGGCGCCCTCGTCGTGGAGCCACGCTAGGGAGATGAACGTGGCGTTGCGTCGCGCCGCAGCGTTTCCGGTCGTCGTTCTCTGGCTCTCGCTGGCAGACGCCCGCCCGGCCCTGGCCCACGGCTTCGGGCAACGCTACGACCTGCCGGTCCCGCTGTGGCTCTATCTCTATGGGGCGGCCAGCGCCGTACTGCTCTCCTTCGTGGTGTTCGGCTTCTTCATCGGAGAGAAGAATGCTCCCGGCGGCTATCCCCGGTTGAACCTGCTGCGATTCCGTCTTTTGCGGGCGACGCTGGCGAGCCCGGTTTTCGTGGCGGGGCTGCGGATTTTCTCGGTAGGCATCTTCGTCCTGATCATTCTCACAGGGCTCTTTGGGGACCAGACACCGGTACTCAACTTCGCTCCAACTATGGTGTGGGTGATCTGGTGGGTCGGAGGGAGCCTCTTCGTGACGCTCGTCGGGAACGTGTGGGCGGCCGCGAACCCCTTGAAAGTCGTCTTCGAGTGGGCTGACAGGCTGACGCTCCGGCTCGGAGTGGAGAACGGCCTGGATCCGGACATCCCGTACCCTGTCTCGTGGGACGTCTGGCCGGCGCTGGCGCTATTCTTCGCTTTCGCGTGGGTCGAGCTGGTATTCTGGGGCTCGGCGACGCCGCGCAACATCGCCTTCCTCGCCCTGCTGTACTCAAGCGTCACCTGGGCCGGGATGTCGTTCTTCGGCAAGGAAACCTGGCTACGCCGGGGCGAGGCGTTCTCCGTGTTCTTCGATATCCTGGCGCGTTTCGCCCCAACCGAGGTGCGCGTGACCGGCGGAGCGGCCTGTGAGGGTTGCGATGCCTGCGGGATCGAAAACAAGGATGTATGCGTGAACTGCTACGGATGCTTTGCGAGGGCCATGCCGGAGCATCGGGAATTGAACCTGCGTCCTCCGGCTGTTGGTCTCCTGAGTTCGGAAGGAACTTCCGTGGCGCGGGTGGCGTTCATCGTTTTCATGCTCTCAAGCGTCACCTACGACGGGTTGCTGGCGACGCCCGTGTGGGTCAGCCTGATCTTCTCTCTCCAGTCCATCGCGGGCTCGTTCGGGGCGTTGAGCAGCCTGTTCTATGGGACGCTGGGCCTTCTAGCCGTACCGCTCCTGTTCTTCGCCCTGTACGCGGGTTTCGTGAAGCTCTGCCAGGCCCTGGGTGGCGGCACGGGTTTCTGGAAGCTCGCCGGATCTTTTGCCTACTCGCTCGTGCCCATCGCATTCGCCTACCAGGCAGCCCACTACTTCACCCTGCTGCTCACCGACGGACAGAATATCTTCTACCTCGCCTCAGACCCCTTCAGATGGGGATGGAACCTCTTCGGCACGGGCGGCTACGAGCCGAACGCAGCAATCGTGGGCGCGGCCTTCGTGTGGTACTCACAGGTAGCCCTGATCGTGGCGGGACATGTGATCGCCGTGTACCTGGCCCACGCCGTCGCGCTGCGCTCGGCTCCCAACACGAAGCTGGCCCTGCGAAGCCAGATCCCGATGGTCGCGCTCATGGTCCTCTACACCGTCACGAGCCTCTGGATCCTCTCCCAACCCGTCGTCGAGTAGCCTGTCTCTAGGTGGGATCAGCCCTCGAAGGGTTGGCGGAAGCTTTTCAGGGACCGGACGAAGCGGCGTCGCCAACTTCTTCGAAGATCCTCTCCGATGCGGAGATAGGGTCCAGTTCGCGGCTGTAGACTTTCTCCATCAGGTCCGTGTCTTCACGGCCGAGCCGCTGTTGCATCTCTTTTTGCAGGCGATCCATCGCCCACGAGACGACCAGATCCCGCAGCGACGCCCGCCGCCGCTTCTCAAGCCCCCCGTTCCCCCTCATGTGCGCACGGTGCTTCTCGATGGTCGCCTTCAGCTCTTCGACGCCTTCGCCATTATCTCCACGGGTCATGAGTATGGGCGGGAACCACGGATCGGGGTCGAGTTCGTGCCCGATCTCCAGTATAGAGCGCACCTCCGAGGCCGCCGCCTTCGCCCGCGGGTGGTCGGCCTTGTTGATAACGAAGATGTCTGCGATCTCCATAACGCCCGCCTTGAGAGCCTGCACCGCGTCTCCCGTACCCGGTTGCAACGCCAGCACCACCGTATCCGCCGCCGAAGCCACCTCCACCTCACCCTGCCCCACACCGACCGTCTCGTAGAGGACCACGTCCATCCCGGCGGCCTCCATAGCCAGGGCAGCGAGCCTGGAACCACCGGCGAGCCCGCCCAGGTGCCCCCGGCTCCCCATCGAACGGATGAACACGCCGGGATCGAGGAAGTGGTCCGTGAGCCGGATGCGGTCGCCTAGAATAGCGCCTTTCGAAAACGGGCTCGAAGGGTCCACCGAGACCACTCCGATCCGCTTGTCCTCGTCACGATACAGCTTGATGAGCTTCGCGATGATGCTGCTCTTCCCCACGCCCGGCGGTCCGGTGAAGCCGACGGTCACGGCCTTCCCGGTGTGGGGGTAGATCTCCGCGACAATATCCGCCGCCTCCTGGTCTTCGCGTTCGATCTTCGATATGGTCCGCGCTAGCGCTCGCCTGTCTCCATCGAGCAGACGCTCTACGAGGCCGTTATTCGGCACGGAAACCACTTTTGCATGTGCAGCACATGCGCTAATATTAGCAGCATGTCGAAGATGATCCAGATTCGGAACGTCCCCGACGATTTGCATCGTACGCTGAAGGTGCGGGCGGCGAAGTCCGGCATGACGCTCTCAGACTACCTCCTCTCAGAGATAGAGCAGGTCGCGAAAAAGCCGACGATGAAAGAGTGGTTGGAGAAAGTGGGCAGCCGGGAGCCGATCAAGGTGGACGAGCCGCCGGAGGTGATCGTCCGCCGGATGCGAGAAGCCGATGATCCCCGTGCTCCTGGTTAGCCGCTGGTGATCGTCCTGGACGCTTCGGCGGCGGTGGCCGTGTTGCTGAATCTCGGTCCATACGCGCCACGCATCCGGGAGCGTATGGAGTCTGAGGGCGACGACCTGCACGCGCCGCAGCTATTCGAGGTCGAGGTGATAAACGTCTTGAGACGTTACGCTTTGATCCGCGAATTTTCCAGGAGACGAAGCGCCGAACTGCTCGAAGACCTCACAACCATGCGGATCACCCGCTACCCCCACACCGCTCTACTCTCCCGCATGTGGGAGTTACGGCACAACTTGACCGCCTACGACGCGGCCTACGTAGCCCTTGCGGAGACACTCGAAGCCCCGCTCGTAACGACGGATGCCAGGCTGGCTCAGGCTCCTGGTATCCGTGCGTCGGTGGAATTATACGAGTAAAACCGAAGCTACCCCGACTCCGCTAAGCCCACTCCGTCTGGAGATCCAAAGAACTGGAAAGAGTCTGGAAGACCACGCAATATTGCTCGGTCTTCTTGCGCAGGTTGTCCAGCTGCTCTTCGGTGGCCCCGGGCGCCACGATGTTGAACTTGGTCGTTATGCTCTCGAAACCGACGGGCGCGTCCCGTGAGATCCCCAGGGTGCCCGCGAGATCCATGTCCCCGTCCACCTCTACCTCGATGCTCTCGGCCTCGATGCCCATGGCCTCGGCGACCATCTGGCACGTGACCTGGGCGCAGGCCGCCAGGGCGCCGAGTAACAGGTCTCCGGAGCAGGCCGCCGTCCCCGCTCCCCCGACGCCTTCGTGAGCCTGCGCCTCGTAGACGGCGCGCCCGATGTCCACGGAGCAGGAGACAGGGGCATCTTGCTGGCTGGCTTTCGCGGTGAGCGTAATCCGGGAAGACTCGGGCTCATTCCGGTATTTCTCTTTCAGCGGCTTCTGTACGGAACGCAGGTCCATGACCCTCCTTCGTCGGCTTCGGCTCATGCGAGGCCATTTTAGCCTTTCCACCTACGAAAGATCTCGAAACTTCCACATCGGTTATAAGAGATCACGCGCTCGGGCACTATGGGGCGCGGCCTTCTACCGGTGTCGCGTCTATGGGGACTCGCTCATCTTTTCCAGAAGAATCGTCCCCGCGAAAGTCGGCCTGGTTGCGTGAGGAGGAGCAGGATCAACGGGAGGAGTACGAAGGAGCCGTAACCGACCACCTGTCCCACTTTATCCACCAGAAGGGGAAAGTGGTGGAGCATGGTCATGTGGTAGACGAAGTGCGGCACCGCAGAAACGAGCCACGCGACGAGAGAAACCTGCACCAGCCGCCGTTCCAGGAAGATCGCAGCCCCAGCCAGCAGCACGGCGAAAGCGAGGTACAGCGCGCCCACGTCTCGTAGCAGGTGCTCGTTGTAGGGGCCTAAAGTCGAGACCCAGTGCCTACCAGGGAGTGGGAGGCCCTCGTAGAAGAGGCGGGGCAGGAACAGGGCCCAGGTCCCGGCCCCAGCACTCACAATCGCCAGGAGCCAGAGCCCGACTCGTAGCAGGCCGACTTTCGCGCGCCGGGCTCTCCCTGTCGTACATTCCCTTCCATGCTTATTTCTCCTTCGTCTTCCTCGGCTTACCGCCTCCTCAAGCCTCGCCCACGCGAGCTTCCGTCGGCGGGATCCTGCTTCGCAGGAACTCCTCCCATGTAGTCGTTCCCCACGCCGGGCCCGGGGCCACCTGGGCACCCTCGCGGAAGGCGCATGCCGTCTTGCCGGGCAACGGAAGCTCCAGGATCTTCTTCGCGCTGCCCGTGATCCGCAGATAGGCGCAAGCGAGGTCCGCGAGGGTCCTCACCTCCGGGCCGCCTACGTCGGGAGCGCGTCCGGCAGGGTCAGAGAGCGCCACTTCCACCAGCCGGCCAGCCACCTCCCTGGCATCTACGGGCTGGAAGAGGAAGCCCTTGGGTACCGCTGCGACTAGAGGCACGCGGCTCAAGATGCCGACTATCGCCAGGATGAGGTCGTGGAACTGGGTGGCTCTCAAGATGGTCCACGGCACACCCGAGCGCTCCACCACCCTTTCGGTATCGAGTTTTACCTGGTAGTAGACAAACGGATTGCGGTCCACGCCTACTATGGAGACGTAGACGACGTGCGAGATACCCGCCTGGGCCGCCTTCCGAAGGAGGAACTCCGTACCCCTTACGTCGATTTGGCGCGTCTTGCGGCGGCCGGAGGCGCAGTGGATTATGGTGTCCACGCCACGCACCGCCTCCTCGATGCCCTCGCCCGTGAGCAGGTTGCCCCTTACCGTGCCGGGACGTCCACCACGACTCATCACGCGGACCCCGCGTCCCTCGGAAAGCAGACGCTCGACCACCCTTCGGCCGAGCGTCCCCGTCCCGCCGGTGACCAGGACTTCCGATGGTTCCATATCTAAACCTTTTCTTTCCGTTGCGGATCTTGCCCGCGGCTTGCCTGGCCGCCTTGCTGTCGTATCTCTTGTCAGACAGGCGCCGGAACGCTATTTGGCCGGCTCCAGGCGCTCGATCACGACGGTGTCGAACGTGGCGGACAATAGCTTGTCGTCGCGCACGTTCTACACCGGCGATCCTGACGGTGATCATTACCGATGATACCCGAAGGTGGAGGTTTTGAGATGATTACCCAATAAGAGAGGCCCTCTTCGGAGGG
>JACCTS010000525.1 GCA_013812245.1 Rubrobacter sp. | reverse complement strand
GTCGGCGCCGCACCGACTACAGGTGGTTGTGGTGCTGGTAGCGCTAAGGGTCACCTTCTCGCCGCAGTCGCACTCGAGGGCTACTGCGGCTGGATGCCACTCATAGACAGTAGCGAACGGCATTTCGCGGCTCTCGTAATGCGCTTGGACGCGTTCGACGATCTGCACCATAGGCTTTTACCCCTTTCTCCCGCCGTTTTTTCGGCAGGGCGTTCCTGCCCGGCGGCAGGTTAGTAGGGTGGGAAGCTAACCCAGGTCAAGTGGGAAGGCAGGTAGCGGTCCTAGACCTTCAACGCGATCTCACTCATCTCGCGTGCTTCTTATATCCTAGATCATGACATGAAGATTACAAGGGTGATATGAGCTCTGGACCTTGGCTTCCCGCTTTACCTTCCGGAAGGATGAACTTCTGAGAACACTCCTTCCACACACTCCGCTGAATATTGGATGCAAAGGACTCTACCAACGAATTTTCACTCGATGATCAGCAAGAGACGGTAGCCGTGCTCACTGGCTATTCTCCTGGGCGGCGGTAGCCTATGCCCTTGCCCTTCGCGAGTGCCTCCAGAGTCTCCTCCACACTCATCAGCACCGTTGTCTCAACCGAGGCTATGGCGCCACCTGAGGTGATAGCAAGCACGACGCTGGCCATCGAGACGTTGTCGGGCGCCTCGTAGATCGCGTAGCCGTCGTATTCGCCGAAGCCGTACCAAAAACCGTGTAGGGAGCCCCCCACCTCTTCGATGTACGCACGCGCTGCATCGCGGCGATCTTCGGGGTTCTGGATTAGCTTCGACCACGTCTCAGGCGTGTAGCTGAAGCGCATGAGATAGAAAGCCATTGGACACCTCCCTGGTTAGTATTTGTGACAAAGGCATCATACTCCCCGCAGAAGCGGAGCGTATCCCCCGTATGGACTAGTTTGAAGCTTTCTTTGCGAACTTCCGATAATCCGCTTTGGCCGAACTTCCGAGAACTTTGTCCACCGGAAGCCCGGTTGCCGAGAGTTGTTCTATATTCTAGGTTCTAGGAAGCTCACCGCACACGTTCGGGTTGGCTCGGCTGTGTGGCTCCTCCTGCAAAGAGGACAAAGCCCAGCCAGGCTAGCGCTACGCCAAGGACAAGGGCACGAGCGGGCAGCGGAACGGCGATGAGCACAGCGCCAATTATGAGCAACACGGCGGCAGCGCGGGGGAAGACTCGAGCCCTGAGTGTGGCCACCCCAAACAATAGCCAACCAAGGGCGAAGAGCAAGAACGCCAACTCGAACCAAGGTATCTCCACGAACGTGGGGACCAGAGGTGCTACTGTCGGCGCGATGAAGAAAAGTGTCCAGGCGGCGCCTGCAGACAGCACCGTCCCGAGGAATGCTACGAGGAACCCTGCAAGCCCTAGGATGCCAGCAGCCTCTAACTGATGCGAGTAGATGCCAATCAACCCCAGCGGCAGCAGCAAAAAGGTGAGCAGCGATAGTCCGGCCCAGAAGGCAAAGGCCACTGTGTCGCTCGCTGCACGAGGATGTTCGATATCGACAGCGAAAAGCTCCATGAGCTCAACAACCATCAACACCACGCCCGCCGCTACGGCTACCAGCCCACTCCACCGGATGAGGGTCGAAGCATACACATTGGTCTCCTTACTCCCCCTCCCCACCGGAGCGTTTGCACCATTGTATCAAAGGCTGCAATCATGGCGCTACTTCCGAGAACTCCGTTCACCGGAAGCCTAGTTGCCGAGAACAACCCGTCTCGGAAGGTGGGTGAATAAAGGCAATAGAGAAGGGATCAAGGCCTCGAGGCCTGTCGATATGCCGATAGATATTCCAAGAGGATGGCGAGTTTGGCTCGCCAGCTTCCGAGGGCGGCCCGGAACTCTGTTTCTAGCGTCTGTCGAATCTCTGGAGAGTCCTTCTTGAAGGCGGTCCACACATCGTTCCACTGTTTGAGGCGTTCTGACGTACGCATCTCCGGGTCTTGAGACATCGCTTCCCCCGTGAACTTGATGAAAGGCTCCCTGTACCGAGCTAGAAAGTCGTTGACCTGATTGCTAACACGCGGAGGGAGCCAAAGGGAGTTCCGCCGGAAGTATGCCCGTAGAGCATCGAAGCTCTCTCCTGCCTGGTTCGCGGCCTCTGGATTACCACCTCCAAGCGGAGCGAAGAGTGCAGAGAACTGCCGATCTACATCCTCAAACCGGTTGAAGAGTTCGTCTATCACAGCAACCCGACGCTCGTAGAGAAGTTGATGTTCGCCTTGCCACCTACCGAAGAGGTAGGCGAGAAACGCCCCCAACAGGATGAGGATTCCTTCTAACATCGGGCTACCCTCCGATCACCCTACGCCACCACGGCCTCCGCGGTGCTCCCTCCTGAGCACCTGGAGCATCGGACCGGGGCTGACCCGCGCAGGCCCTCAGACGAGTCAACTCTTTTCCAGATGGATCGCGTAGTTGACCTCGTGGCCGCTACGCTCTTTACGCCTGGCGAGCGTCGGGCCATCGGTTGCAACGTGCGTGACCCGGAAGCGGCCCATGTACTCCCACTCGTTTGGGCGCTGGCGTACGTATACCGGCAGCGGCTCGTGGCGCGTCTGCTTCTGGATTTGGCGCACCTTCGTGTCGTCGGATGTCTCCCAGTCTGCGATGTACGGACCGTCTGGATTGTGTTCAGGGGTCAGCCGGAGCAGGGTAACGTCCCCGTCCTTGGTTGGGGCGCACTGCTGGCGCGGCCCACCATGCATCTTGTTTTGCTGTTCCATGTCGTAAAGCTTGCCGATAACCGGCTTGTTCGGTGTTGCCATTCGACCTCCTTCCGATGTGTACACTCTTCGGCGGCTCCCCAGGCTAGCCTCCGCAAGCGCGTCAGCCACCGAACACGCGCCTCCACCAGGGCCTCCGTGCTCCCTCCTGACGGCCTGGGGCATCGGGTCGGGGCTCTGTTCCCTCCGGCTCCTGCTCGACCGTCTCCGGGGCTTCTGGGGCTTCTGGCCGCTCCCATGGCGCCTCCAGCTCCCGGCCGCCGGAAATATCTTCCTGACTCTCTCTTTTTTCTAGCTCGCCCATCGGGTGCTCCTCCAGGTCTTGGCTCGGAAATCTTTTACGGTGTCCATACGGTTACTTGCCCGTCCATACGGTTACTTTTTCAGGCCCCTCGGAAATCGGCCGAAAGTTACTCTGAAATTGCCCCGAAAAATCGAATTGGAGAGTAACTTCTCGGCGTGCCGTCTACGTGCTGCATCTCCCACGGCTGGAGGCGCCGGTACTCCGGGCTACGACCGTAGAGGTCGCGGACGTAACAGAGGACGCCGGGAGCCATTATGCCGCCCTCTTTGCTTCCTTGAACTTGGTGTCCAGGTACGTCGCGCCGCCTAACTCCTCAATGGCGGTCCTGATATCCGCCGGCGGATTGTTGAGCTTGGGATGCAATCCATAGGTCCACAGCGTCACGCCGATCCACCCGGCCGGCTGGCGTGCGTCTGCGGGGTGTTTGTCGAGATAATCTCGGACAGCGACGGCAAGCGGTGAGAGTGTCGCCGGCGGTGTCTTCTCGACCCAACCGACCAGGTTCTCTCTCCAGTGCTTGGCTGCTTTCTCAAGGGAGCGTCGCACGGCCTCGATCCCGGCCGCGCTGGGTTTGGCTTCAAGCGGTTTGTTCCGGTCGCGGTAGGCTCGGCTCCTGAGCTTGCGGCGCCGCTCGTCCAGCTCGTCGGCTTCGATCTCTCCAGCCAATCTCCGAACACCCTCTAGCCTCGTCTCCCAGTCAGCGGCAAGCCGGAGAACATCGCCGTCCACTTCCACGATCCCGGCCTCCAGAAGGACCACGGCGGGGCCGTTTCTCCCTTTTGCCGTAGTCTTGCGACGGAGCAGATCCCGAGGCCGTTTATAGTGGAGGACTTCGCATAGCTCCGGTATGGGCATAGACCCGCCGGAGATCTCCAGGGCGTCCACGATAGCGCCCACGATCTTGCCCAGGCGCTCGATACGGTCCCGAGGCCTCAACTTGGGACTCTGCCGGACCCGGCGCGTACCCGATACCGTTCCGCGTTTGGGGGTGAACTTCGGCCGCGACCATCTCAACCGGGGGGAGCGCGAAGGTAGACCACCAGGGTTCGCGGTGTCCAGACCTTCGCCTCCCTGCCCGTCCTTCACTCCATACTGGTCTACTTTCGCGCACAGCACGAAAGCCCCGGTTTTATCTGGTTTCCGGCCCTCGTTATCCCGATATGCGAAGCCTATCTCTTCGAGGTATTCGATGGCCTTCGATAGCGTCCGTCGGGAAATCTTCGACTGGACCAGGAGCATTCCCCAGGATGCTTTGACGCGGATCCCGTCCGGGTGGACACCGCCGTGCCTGGCCGCTTCGCCTATCAGGACAAGGGCCGCATCCCGCGCCGAATGACCTTTAAGGCCCTTCCATTCCTCATCCCACCAGCGCCGCTCCAGGGCCTCGACGGTGGCCCGAAGCCTTGCATCCCGGTCCATGCGGATCTCCCCCACCTCTGCGGGGTCGAAGTCGCGGGCCATGCCGAACATCTCCCGGACGGTCCCGCCGGCGGTCAGGTAGTCGTCTATGCCCTGCTTGGATCCGTCCGGGGCATCCGGCAGGTACACGACCTTCACTATCGCGCCGCGCTCCGTCAGGGCCTCCACCAGAGCGGACAGCGCGGATTGCACCCCGGCTTTGGACATGCAATCGGAATCGAAGATGATGTACACCTTCCGGCCCTTGAGCCGGACGTGATCGAAGCAGCTCCGAAGGCGGTGCGGGTTCTTCACCTTCGGGACGCACCAAGCCCAGACGCCGGCGAGCACCAGCGTCGGGATCCCCCGGCTCGTCGCCGCGTCCCCGGTCTTGGCCCCCTCGGTTATCAGGAGCGAGCGGGCGCCGGACCGAACTTCCTCCAGCATCAGGGGATGCACGTCCACCACCGGGGAGCTCCCGCCCGGAGTCTCATACTTCGGGCCGTTCTTGCGTGGCCGGTCCGGACGGAGCTGATACCCCACCGTCTCCCCGTCCGGGGAAAACATCGGAACCACCAACCCCGGCCGGCGCTGGTACTTCGAGAACACCTCCGGCACCCCCGATCCCTTCCGGGCCGTGAAATACCCGCGTTCCGCTGCCACAGCGGGGTCTATCTCTGATTCCTCGAACAGCATCCGGCGGTGCTCCGGGGAGAGACATTCGTCCAGAGGACCGAGAATCTAAGCCTAAACGCGGCCTTCTACATTAGGCACCCCAAAGAAAAGACAGTTGTCCCCGCGACTACCGATGAGTCAACCTCCTTTCAACCCCTCGGCGGAAGAGGATATGATACAGCATTATGCGGAGTTGTCGCTCAAGGTCTCCTCCAGAGCGTTCGGGATGAAGCCAAAAGCGAAGGCCCTCACGGTCCTCAGATCTCGCCGCTGGAAACATCGAAGAACCGGGCAGACAGGTGGACCCTACGGAAAGCCTCCTTCGTCAGCTTCAGATCCCCGCCGCGCGCCTCCTCTATCCAGCGCCGACCAGCCTCGCCGTTGAGGATGTCGTCCAGGGCACCGCCCTCCGATTCCAGCCGACGCAGCTCGTCGGCCGCCTGCTCGATCCGGTCCTCGCCGCTCACGCTGCCGCCCTCCGCTTCGCTCCGGTTGCCCCCTGCGCTCGGGGCGGATCTCCGATCCGTGCTCGGGCTCCTTGTGTCCGGGCAAGATAGCCCTCTCCCCACCGGATAGCAAACTTTCGGTTCGTGAGCAATTTTGCTGTCAAGCAAGCGGGTAAACTGTTGGCATGGCCCGCAGGAAGATGACCACCTACGTGGACGAGGAGCTTCTACGCTCCGCCAAGGTTCTGGCCGCCCGCAGGGACGGCAAGGTGTATGAGGTCTTCGAGGAGGCACTCAGGCGCTACCTGGAAGAGCCGGAGCTGGAAGAGCCGGAGCTGGGAAAGACGGAGACGGCAAAGACGGAGACGGCAAAGACGTCGCTTGCCGAGGCGCTCTTGGGACTCCGTACTCGCCGGGTGCCCGGGGTGCCCGGGGTGCCGCGGGAGAAGGCGAAGACGCTCTCGGAAGGAGATACGCTCTCCGACGCGGTGCTCGCAGAGCGCGAGAGCCGCGATTACTAGGCCCTACTAGACGCAGTCTTACGGCTTGATCCTCTACCTGGACACCTCCGCGCTGGTCAAGCTCTACGCCGAAGAACCGGGGCGCGAGGAGGTGCAGGCCGCCGTCGAGGGCGCGAAGGTCATCGCCGTCTCCGAGATCGGGTACGTCGAGGCTCGCTCGGCGCTGGCCCGCAAGGAACGCGAAGGGGCCCTCTCCGAGGAGCAGCACTACGCGACGGTGGAGCAGCTGGGACTCGACTTCCGGGAAGTCTACCTGTCACGTCCCGCCACGGGGGTGACCACGGGGGTGACCACGGGGGTGATCATCGCAAGCGCGGGCGAGGCCGCCCGCAGGCACGCCCGCAGGCACGCCCTGCGAGCCTACGACGCGATCCACCTGGCAACGGCCCGGAACCTCCGATCAGAGATGCGCGAGCTCTGGGACCGCCGCAGAGAGTCCGCTGAAACCACAACGCTGGAGGGCGCCGAGCCTCCTCGGGTGCTGCTGATGAGCTACGACGCCTCCCTTGCCGAGGCCGCGCGCGAGGAGAGCCTCGCCTAGCCTCGCCTACGAACTGAACGAACAAGAGAACCCGTCCCCGCGCACTGAAGGGTAGCCGCCGGCCGCGACGACCTCGCTACGATGGTCGGCCAGATATACCTGCGAGCCCTTCCAGGACCTCCCCGCAACCGGTGAGGATGCTCTCCTCAGAGAGCTGGACCATCCTGACCGCCTGGGCGTAGCGCCTGGGCGTAGCGCCGGAGCAGCCTGAAGAACTCCTCCCGACCCGGCCGGCGCTCGAGTCCGGCGGCCCAGGCCCTGTCCATGTGCGGCTCCAGGGAGGTTGCCTCACGCAGGAGGAAGAGGTTGTGCGCCCTCATCTCGCGCGAGAGGACGAGCATTCTGGCCGTCGACTCGGGGCACCGAACAGGCCGCTGCGTGCCGCCTCCTCGATCACGAGTGGGTGCGGGTGGTGGATACTGAGACGTATCTCGTGGAAGGCCGAAGGGCATCGGTCTTCCAGGATCTCTTCGGGCACGACGGTCCTGGAGTCCAGGAGCCCGCGTTCGAGCTCCGCCAGCTCCGCCTCGAGCAGCACCGCGAGCTCTTCCCGCTTCTTCCGGTCAATCTCTCTCGTCCGGAACCGGAAGGGAATCAGGCCGACCACAACGGCGGAGAACACCGAGAGCACCGTGGCCATAAGGGTGTTGAGCCAGCCGAGCAACTGGTCCAGGGAGGCCAGCGCGACACCAACGGTATAAAGGGCCAAGGCCACGCAGAGCACCGCACCGACCTATGTCGCGCCACGGCACCAGATCCCGACTCTCCTTCACTCCGCAAGGTTACCGGAGCCCCCGGCAAATCCCACCTCCGTGTCCCTGGAGGCTTACCCCATTGCGTTATTTGGACGACCAGCGACACCGTCGCCAACGTGTTGCAGTTCTTCCGCAAGATATCGCTGGCACCGCCGTTTCGCAGGAATAAACGGGCGATCCGACTCGTAGTCACAGGGAAAGCGGACTACCGGGGTCCCCGACAAATGGTACCGGGGTCCCCGACAAGTCGCAGCCACACCCAGTGCCACGATTTCCCCGGACTATGACCGTAACTTCCTGCAAATTGGCAGAATTGGTTCAAGGATGAGCGTGTACGACTGCATCTCCATACACTACCGGGGTCCCCAACAAGGACTACCGGGGTCCCCAACAAATAGTACCGGGGTCCCCGACAAATTCGCACAATAAATTCCTGCAAAACGGGGTATGGAAGTGGGTTCCTTGTAGTTATGTTCTTTGTTATTGTTATGTTTGTTAACAACAGGAGGATGAATTTAGGGTATGTCCGAGGATAGGTTGGACCTGACGCTCTTCCCCCAGTACTCGATGCTGGTGAGCGCAGAACGCAATCTGGAGGAGTATCCCCTCTTCGAGCTCAAGGCTAGGCAGAGAGGCTCGAAGGCGCGGGTCTTCGAGAGAACCATCGAGGGCGAGGACGGGGTGGCGCTTCGCCAGACGTGGAAGGTCATACCGTCCGGGGAGTACGGGATGCCAGGGCCGGTCGACCAGGACATCTACCTCGCGGTACTGCAGTTGCTCGAGCAGCGGGGAGGGATGTCGGAGGATGGCGAGTTAGCCTTCTCGTTGTACGAGATAAGGAAGGTGCTCGGGTGGTCGGACGACTCGGCTAGCGCGTACAGGCAGATCAGGGACGCCCTTATCCGGATTCAATTGACAGGCGTGCAGTCTTCCAACGCCTTCTACTCGGCGGCCGACGAGCAACTCATCGCCGACTCCTTCAACGTCTGGAGCGTCCACTTCGCCCAGCGCAGGAAGCGCAACTCCAGGGGTGGCGCGAGGCCACAGGCGGGCGGACAGGACAGGCACGTGCTCAGGTTCCACCCGATCTTCATCCGCAACTACATGGCGCAGTACCTGAAAGGCCTCGACGCGGACTTCTATTGGAGCCTGCGCCTGCCTCTCAGCAAGCGGCTCTACCGGCTGGTGGACCTCCAAAGGGCCGGTGGGCTTTCGTGGAAGACCGATCTACTCGAGGTGCGCGACCAGGTGCCGCTGGACTACGCCTATCCCTCCCAGGTCAAGCGGGCCCTGGAGAGGGCGCACGCGGAGCTCGTGGAGCGCGCCTTCCTCTCTGGCGTGGACTACGAGGGCAAGACCGGGGTGCTGTACCGCGTCTCGCCGGGCTTCGCGCGCCGGCAGAAGGCCCTGGAGCTCTCCGGAGACCCGCAGGAGATGTTCGCCATAGAGCGCCTGATCCGCGAGGGCGTACGCGGGGACACAGCCCGCGAGCTCGTCCTCAACCACGGCGCCGGCAACTGTCTGCACTGCGCCGACGCCCTAGACGCCCAGAAGGGAATCCGCAATCGGGCCAGCTTCCTCGTCAGCGCCATCAGGGAGGGCTACGATCTCCCCGCCCCACCCCCCGACCAGGAATCTCTGGAACTGTCCCTCATCGAGGGGCCCCCGGCGCAGGAAGCCTCTGACGTACACACACCCGTCCGCCCTGCCTCCGACGCCGAGGCCGAGAGGGTGTGGCAGGAAGCCCTCGACGAGGTTTCTGAGAATGTGGACAGCCCCTCTCTCCAGGTCTGGTTCGAGGGCGCCGTCCCCGTCGCGCTCCGACACGACGTCCTCACCGTCTCCGTACCCAACAACGTCGCCCAGGAGTACATCGAAAGACGCTTCAGCTCCTCCCTCGAAGAAGCACTCCGCCCCATACTCGGCCAGGACGCACGGCTGGAATTAGAATGTTACACATAATACCGTTTGGATCGATATGGCTCATATATTCCCTTGCTGGCTTTTTGCTTTAGGCTTTCCAAATCCCTTATACCCCGCCCCAAGAATACTGGGCCTGGGTGGAGTATTATAAGAAATAATGGATTAGAGAAAGTCGATCACGTATGGGCCGAAGCTCCGGGGGTGTTCCTGTTTGGTTTCCGCCCAGCGTGCGAGGGCATGGGCTATTCTCTCCGGCCTGCTGGAGGGTAGGCTGCGGGGTACGATCAGGACTCCCCCGTGCGGCTCCTCCTTGCGAAAGAACTCGGCCGTGAAACGTATGAAGTCATCCCGGTTGCGGGTGACGAACACGTACCCCTCTCGCGCCGCGTAGCGTAGTTGCTCCGGGTCAGAGAGGCCGGTACGGCCCAGCGCGTGGACGCTCTCGGCCTCCAGCCCGAGTCCACGGGCCACCTCCGCTATCCTGGGCGGTAGATCCTCGTCCAGGAGGAACTTCAAGTCGGTTCGTCGGAGTGAGACTCGTCCAAGCCCGACTCATCGGAGACGGGACCGCCAGGCCGCATGAACGGATACTCGCCCCACACCCGCTCGACCGTCCACCGCTCTTCCCGCTCCAGCCTAGCGTCTATCTCCCGCGGATACAGTTCGTAGTATCCGAGCGCGGCCCTGAGCTGCGCCTCGGACAGCCACGGATAGGAGGCCGCGAGCTCCTCGAAGCCCTCCCCCACCCCCGTATGCTCCCCGGCAGCCTTGTAGGCGGCCACGATCTCCCACACCTCGAGCCCGGTGCCGGCCACCGCCGCCCTGCGCGAGTCGAGCCCGTCGACGAACACTATGCCTGGCACCCGTCTCATCCTGAGAGCCTCCCGTAGCAGGGACGTCGCGAGCTCCGAGAAAGGAGGGTCCCCCCTCCTCGCCCTCTCCCGCTCCATCTCCGTCTCGAGGTCCTCCGGTAGCCTCAGCCCATGCGCCTTCGTCGCCATGTGTCATCTCCCGTTCACAGTGTGAACACAGTATACCAGCGTGATCTTCCATACGGTCAAGGTTATGCCAGTATCCGGGAGGTGTATCAGAGGTTGGGGACCTTGCCCTGCAATGCCACGACACAGAGACTTCTCCGAAGTTGGTCTGTAACTCTGTAAGTTTGTATCTCTGTGCATCTGTCAGTGTCAGGACAGCGTAGTTCGGGTCCTTACGGAACCACGCCGCACACCACTGGTCGGCAACGCAGTGTCCGCCACACCCCGTATGAGGACTTCAGCTCCGGTGAATTCGGACATGGAGCCCTAATTCGTACCGGTTCATGCCAGAAGAGGCCTGTAAGCCTCTGTGAGCTGCCGAGATGGGATATGTAGGGTTCTGTGACCTTGGGCACGAAAGGACGCTTCCTGTGGCTCCTGGTGGCCGGGCGGGGCCGTCGAGCGGAGCATCCCGGTACGCGTCCTTTCGACACACGCTATTAGAACCGGTTGCTGACAGAGTCCGAACCTCACGCAGTTACAGACTTTGTTGTATACAGACTCTGTCGTTAGTATTATGGTGGGATCACGTGTCGGCGGGGAGGAGGCCGTTTGAAGATCGTCGCGGTGGCTAATGGCAAGGGGGGAGTGGGGAAGAGCACCACCACGGTGAACCTGGCCGGTATCCTGGGTGAGAGGATGCGGGTGCTGGTCGTGGACTCCGACCCGCAGGAGTCGGCGACGTGGTGGATGGAGCGCTCGGAGGAGCCGGGGGCGGCGGACTTGGTGCAGGAGACGGACCCGCGGACTCTCCGGCGGGTGCGCGAGGTGGGGGGGTACGACCTGGTACTTGTGGACACACAGCCGGCCCTGAGGGCTGAGGCCCTGCGGGCGGTCATAGAGGCTGCGGACTACGTGGTGCTGCCGAGCCCGCCTGCGACCCTGGACGTCGTGGCCCTGGTCGAGACGGTGCGCCAGGAGGTGCGGCCCTCCGGCGTCCGCCACCGCGTACTCCTGACGCGCGTGGACGCGAGGAGCAGGGGGGAGGCCGAGGAGGCGCGCGAGGCCCTGGTCGGAGCGGACATACCGGTCTTCGGAAGCCTGGTTAGGGAGTACAAGGCTCACCGGACGGCGTCGCTCCTGGGAATCCCGATAAGCGGGCTGGGTCTGCGCAGGGGACGCAACGCGGAGGACGACTACAGGAAGGTGGCCGACGAGCTGCTCGCCGACCTCGGCGAGGAGACCGTCTGATGGGCGGGAAGCGCCGGCGGGGCCTGGCCGATCTGATAGGCGAGGTGGGGGCCGCGCCGCAAGAAAGCGAGGACGAGGAGCCGCGTCGCGAGGCAGCGGCGCCGGAAGCACGCGAGGAATCGCGCGGGAGCCGGCCAGGGGGCGGGGGAGAGGCAACCGTGCCGCCGCCGGCGGGGAGGCCGGTACGCGAGGAAGCCGCGACGCCGGCGGTCACGGTCCCCAAGTACCTCGCCCTGGAGCGTAAGGAGGCTCGTCTAAGGGGCGACCAGGTGGACGCCCTCTCGGCGCTGGCCCGCAGGGTGAACAGGAGGAAGGCGTCACGCGGCGGCGAACGCATCACGGAGAATACCCTCATACGCGTCGCCGTGGACTGGCTTCTAGGCCAAGAGGAGTACGTGGGGGGGGCGACGGAGGAGGAGATAAGGCGGGGACTCGGTGTGCGGGGTCCGGGCGCTCGAGGTGGCCCGGTCTAAGGATCGGTCGGTGGGGGGCTTGGGCCCTGACTGGCGCGGCGATGGCGTAGAATGGGAGCATGAGCGGACGACCCTACGACAAGGACGAGATAGCCCGGCGGGGCAAGGAACTCTACGAACGGCGCGTCCGGGAAGAGGTCGAGGCCGGCGGCGCGAACGAGGGTCGTTTCCTGGCCATAGACGTCGATAGCGGCGACTACGAGGTAGGGGACGATGCCCTGGGGGCCACCGCGAAGTTGCGCCGGAAGAAGCCCGACGCCGTGGTCTACCTCATGCGCGTCGGCCGGCCGACGGCCTTCCGGCTCGGCGGACGCTTCCGGGCCGCCCAGGCGTAGGGCTCATGCCGATGTTCGGGTCCGTCGCCGCGGACGGCAGCGAACCCTTGCTGCCGCTCACGTTGCTCGGCGGGGCGGGGAACGGCGCTGGGAACCGGGAGGAGGTCGAGGCCGTGATCGACACCGGCTTCGACGGCGAGCTCACGCTACCGGCCGCAACGATTCGGGGGCTGGGCTACCCGTACGCCGGCAGCGCCGGCGGAACGCTGGCCGACGGCAGCGAGGTGCAGTTCGACTACTACGAGGGGCGGGTCATCTGGCACGAGAACTCGCGCTCCGTGGCCGTGATAGCCGCAGAAGGACAACCCCTGGTCGGCATGGGAATGTTGCGGGGCAGCCACCTCATCCTTGACGCCGAGCCCGGCGGCGAGGTGAGGGTGGAGGAGAGGGATTGAGACACGAGGACGTGGCCGAGAGGGTCGTGGACATGGCGCTGGCGGATACGGAGAACCCCGCTCGGGCGCTTGCGACGATCCGCCAGTACGCCGCCGACCGGCTCGCCGAAGGCTACCCGCGCGAAGAACTCTACGCCGAACTGGATCGCGCCCGCGACCTGCTCGAAGCGCGCGGCGCTCCCGATGAGGCCGAGGATCCTATCCTGGATGTAATGGACTTCCTCGTCGGCTTCTGTTCATCTGGCGCGAAGCTCTAGGAGCCGACGTGTACCGAGTACGCTGATCGTCCGGGGCGTCGCGGCGCTCGGACGCCCCCCGCGCGAAGTCCGAACGGTGGTTTGCGCCACGAGCCGCAAACTCCCAGAATACGCTATCCTCTAACGACTCCAACTCGAAGCTCCCCTCCCTTGCGTCCCAGCATCAGGACAAGAGAATTAGCAAGGAGGTGGCGCCGGTGGACGCGGAGAAAACACACTCTGGGCGCCGATGCCACGGACCTTGCCCGTGGTGGAGGCTGCTTCTAACATACGGCTTCGTGGACCTCCAATCGCGGGGAGAAGGCGGGCGAGCTTGAGCCAGATACGAACAGAGCACGGTTCGCATCACTTGCAACTCGGGCACATGTGGACGCATGCGAGCAGGACGATGATGCTCGGAGAGCTCTCACTGCTGATGGATGCAGCTCCGGAGAGTGCGTCTCTGGAGGACTACAGGACAGCCGTGCTGGAAGACAACGTGATCCTCAAGAACAGCGCGGCTAACAGGGCCAAGTCCTTCAAGCACCTGCGCGAGCTTTACGTCCTGAACGCGGGTGACCCAGTTTTCGGCGCGCTCCGCATGCTCTGGCACGCCGAGCCGGAGGCACGGCCCCTGCTCGCCCTGCTCGCCGCCGCCACCCGCGACGAGCTGCTCCGCTCCACGGCCGAGACGGTCCTCGCGGCCCCCGAGGGCGAAGCGGTAACCGCGGCGACCCTTTCCCCTGTGCTCGCCGAGGCTTTCCCCGACCGGATGTCGGCGAAGACGCTGAAGAGCGTAGCCCAGAATGCCGCATCGTCGTGGACGCAGTCAGGGCACTTGACAGGCAAAATCAGAAAGGTTCGCGCGCGGGCTGCCGCCACGGCCGGATCGGCGGTGTTCGCCCTGTTTGCCGCCCACCTCCTGGGAGCGCGGGGACTGCAGATGTACGAGACACTCTGGGCGCGGCTGCTCGATGTGCCCGAGCACGAGCTGGACGCCCTGGCGTTCGCGGCTTCGCAGCGGGGTTGGATGGAGTATCGAAGGATGGGCGATGTGGCCGAGTTCGGGTTTTCGTGGCTGGAGAGCAGTGACCGTGGCTAGAGTGGAGGGACTGCTAGCTGCCTATGAAAGGTTCGTGAGCCTGCCCTGGCCGGGGCGGGTCTCCCCGGCGGAGCGAGTCTGGTTCGCCCTCTACGAACCGCAGGAGGAGCGCAGGCTCAGGCTCCGCCTCGGGGCCTTCGAGGAGGCGACCGTGCGCGCCGGCCACGAGTGGGCCGTCCGAGACCTCACGGACGAGTTCGCCCGCTGGATGTCCGGCCTGGAGTACCGGGAGAGCTACTTCGAATCGCCGGAGGACCTTACGGAGGACCTTCTCGACGATTTCGCCGGGCATGTGGCCGGGACGATAATGGAGGCCCTGGACGGTCCCGAAGTGGGGGAGGGGAGCGTGGTGGCCGTGCATGGGGTAGGTTCGCTCTTCGGGCTGGTCCGGATCTCGCGTTTGCTGGAGATGGTGTCCTCCCGGATCCGGGGCCGCCTGCTCGTCTTCTTCCCCGGCGAACACGCCGGCGGAAGTTACCGGCTGCTCGATGCGCGTGACGGATGGAACTATCTCGCTATTCCCATAACAGCCCAGGAAGGTGGCAGGACATGACAGCTCTTATCAACCGCGAGGTCTTCGCCCGCGACCCCCTGCACAACCGCATCCCCAACGACGGGGTCGCCAAGATCGTGGAACCCATCCGCCCCGAGGAGTGGGACGTCCTGCGCTACGAGCTCTCCACGTTCGTCTGCGAGGGCGAGTACCGCAGAGGACTGGAGATCATCCTCGATACGTACCTGAAGAACGTGGGAAAGGCGACCCAGCCGGCCGTGTGGGTCAGCGGCTTCTACGGCTCTGGCAAGTCCCACCTGGTGCGCGTCCTGGAGTTCCTGTGGCGCAACCCGAAGTTCCCGGATGGGGCCACCGCCCGCAGCGTGGCGCAGCTCCCCGACACCGTGAACGAGAGGCTCCGCGAGCTCGACACCGCCGGCCGTAGGGCGGGAGGCCTTTGGTCGGCCGCCGGCACACTCGGCGCCGGGGCCGGTGAGAGCGTGCGGCTCGCCATCCTCGGCATCGTTTTCTTGGCGGCCGGTCTCCCGGCACGCTACGCTCAGGGACGGTTCGTGCTGTGGCTCAGGCAGAGCGGCTTCCACGACGGCGTGAAGGACGCCGTGGAAGCGGAGGGCCGGGACTTCCGCCGCGAGCTGCGAGACCTGTACGTCTCGCCGTACCTGGCACGGGCACTCCTCTCCGTCTATCCGGACTTTGCAAGCGGCGAGGCGGAGGCGCGGGGCCTCATCAAAGCCCAGTACCCCAACCCCGACGACATCAGCGACGACGAGATGCTGGACACGATGGCCGGCGTACTGGCTCTGGAGTCGGAGGACTCGTCAGAGGCGCCCTGTTCCCTGCTCGTGCTCGACGAACTGCAACAGTACCTCGGGGATAACGCCGACCGCACCCTGCGCGTCCAGAATGTGGTCGAGGCCTGTTCCTCGCGCTTTCAGGGGAGGCTTCTGTTCGTCTCAACCGGCCAGTCCGCCCTCCAGGCCACGCCGCAGCTACAGAAGCTCCAGGGCCGTTACACCGTTCAGGTATCCCTTTCAGACACGGACGTGGAAGAGGTCGTCCGGCGGGTAGTGTTGCGGAAAGACCCGACGAAGAGGGCAGAGCTATCGCGCGTTCTACAGGACAACAGCGGCGAGATAGATCGCCAGCTCGCCGAGACGAGGATACGCCCAACCGATGGTGACCGGCCGGTGCTTCTCGCGGACTACCCGCTACTTCCGGCCCGCCGTCGCTTCTGGGAGCGGGTGCTGCGCGCCATAGACCGGGCAGGGGCCGCCGGGCAGCTCCGCACGCAGCTGAGGATCGTGCAGGAGGCCGCAGAAGAGGTTGCCCTGCGTGAGGTCGGCAACGTCGTTTCCGCGGACTTCATCTACGAGCAGCTCTCCGGCTCCATGCTCCAGACGGGGGTGCTGCTGCGGGAGGTGGACGAAACCGTCCGCGCCCAGCGCGACGGCACGGAGGAAGGCGAGCTTCGCTACCGCCTGTGCGCCCTGATCTTCTTGATCGGCCAGCTCCCCCGCGAGGCGGGTAGCGACGTTGGGTTGCGCGCCAACCCCGAGATGCTCGCGGACCTGATGGTCGAGGACATCAGGGAGGGAAGCGCCTCTCTGCGCGGCAGTATCCCCGGTCTGCTCGAAGAGATGCTCGATTCAGGCAAGCTCATGTTCGTGGACGGTGAGTACCGCCTGCAAACCCGCGAGGGAGCGGAGTGGACCGCCGCCTACCAGGGCGCCAGGGCCCGCATCTTCGGCGACGACGCCAGGATCGGCGGCGACCGATCCCGCGAGCTGCGCGACGCCGTCGGCAAGGCGCTGAAGGGTCTCTCATTCACCCACGGCGAAAGCAAGACGCCCCGCAAGATCGAGCCACAGTTCGGCTCGGAAGTCCCGAAGCCTGGCTCCGCTGCTGTACCCGTGTGGGTGCGCGATGAGTGGTCGGTGAGCGAGAAGCAGGCCCGCGCCGAGGCGCAATCCGCCGGGCGCGAGAGCGCGGTGGTCCACGTCTTTCTGCCTCGCAGGGACGCCGAAACCCTGAAGTCCGCGCTGGCGGGCTACGAGGCGGCCTCAGAGGTGATAGCAGGTAGACCAGTCCCGACCACGCAGGAGGGCCGCGAGGCCCGCTCCGCCATGCTGGGCCGCCAGCAGGGCGAGAGAGCCAGGCTCGACGGCGCCCTCGATGCGGTTCTCAGGAACACGAGCGTGTTTCTCGGCGGCGGCTCGGAGGTCTCCGGCGGGTCGCCGCGCGCAGCGGTGGAGGAGGCCGGACGCGCGGCGCTCGAACGCCTCTACCCGAGCTTCCCCGAGGCGGATCACGCCCGCTGGTCCCTGGCGATGAAGCGAGGACGCGAGGGAGCGGGCGA
>JACCTS010000506.1 GCA_013812245.1 Rubrobacter sp. | reverse complement strand
CTGTTCGGCCTGGACGGGGTACATCCCACGGCCATCGGGCAAGGCATCATCGCGCACGAGTTCATGAAGATCATGAAGCAAGAAGCCGGCGTGGAGATAAAGGGGAATCTCGACTGGCCAAAAATCTTCAAGAGCGACCGACTCTACACCGAGCCTATTCCCATCATGCACGAACTGCACAACAAAGACTGGTTGGCGAAGTACCTGATCGAAAGGTTCGCCAGGGGCACCACGACTCCGAGGAAGTAGGTCGTCCGAGAGTCCCCACCTCTCGGAGCAGCTACCGCAACTTCCTGCGGCGAAGGCTTCTCTCTACTTCCATTTTCCTTCAGCGTACCCGGTGCGTGACCGGGTCGGCGACTATCATCCGCAGCTTGCCGCTCTGGGGACGTGGGAGTCCCGCGCGCCGCTCGACGACGACTTTCGGGTCTTCCACACCAAGCTCCGCGAGCCTCTGCCTCACCTTGGCCTGCAACCTCTCGACGGGGTCGGCGCCCGCACGCGGCACGACCAGGATGCGCAGGCCTTCTCCTTCTTGAAGTACCTGGAACTCGCGCACCTCGCGGTCGCGCGTCAGAAGCGCGAACTGCAGAGGGTGAACCGCCACCACGCCGCCGTCCCGGCCAGGAAGCTCGAGCACGTCGTCGCGCCGGCCCTCGATGGCGCGTGTCCGAACGAGCGTCCGGCCGCACGGGCAGGGTTCGGGGTCGAGCGCGACGACGTCGCTTACCTCCAGGCGAATTACCGGCTGCACCATGTTGTAGAGGCCGGTGATGAGCAACCGCGCGCCCGGCTCGCCGGGTGGCACGGGACGCCCATCTTCATCCACGTTCTCCAGGAGAGCCGCGTCCTCGAACAGGTGTATCCCTTCGTGACGCTCGCACTCCAGGCCCCAGAGCCCTTCCGTATTCGCGTACATGTCGAAGGGCCGCACCCCGAACGCCTCGACGATCCGGTCGGTCATCTCGGGGGTACGCAGCTCGCTAGTCGTGATCATGGATTTTAGCGAGACGCGGAGCCGCCCGGTGAGTTGCTCGTCGGCCAACATGACCGCCAGCGAGGGGAATGCGCTCATGTGATCCGGCCTGAAACGGTTGAGTTCTTCGACGAGCCGCTTGACGGGGAGCGTCCGGACGTTGTGCACGCCCACCGACACGTTGGCCGCGACCTGCCAGCTCATGTGCGTCGGAGCCCCACCGACTATCGCGGCGACCCGCCGCCGCGGCAACCGGGGCGATAAGCCCATCATCGCGCAGTGGCGCAGGAACTGGGCTATTATGGCGCTCCAGCCCGGCTCGTCGTACACGAAGAGTCCCTTGCGCCCCGACGACCCGCTCGTCGTCATGACCCGGTAGTTCCCCAGGTAATACTCGTCGCGCCCGGTTTCTTCGACTCTCTTCAGCAACTCTTCCCGGCGCAGACGACGGTCGGTCACAAGGTCGTCGAAGTTCTCCATCATCCCGACCTTGTCGAGCACCGGCAGACGCCCCAGCGACACGGGCTCATCTTCGACCAGGCCCGCGAATCGCTCCCGGTAGAACGGTGAGTACCGAACGGCGTGGCGGACGACCGTCTCTACCCGCTCCTGCTGATGGCGGCACAACCGCTCCCGAGGCCACCGCTCGGCCTCTCCAAACCTGCGTGCGAGCCGCATCCCGGCTACGAAACCCGCCAACCGGCGACGATGGTACCCCAACCCCATCTTGTCCTCCTTTTCTCTCACAACCCCTCATCGTGCGGCAGTCCGTCGATCACGCATTGGATCATCCGCGCCCCCAACGCCGCGTCCACCACGTCTGGACGCGTCAGCCGCTCCAGCGTGAGCGCGGAGACCATAGCGAACATCGCCGCGTTGAAACCCGGCGCGTCAGCCGGCAGCCGGACGCCCTCCTCCTCCAGCCGCTCGGTCGCGGCCACGAAGGGCGCCAGCGCACGATCGTGTATCTTCGAGAAACGCTCGCGCAACTCCGGGTGACGCACCACGTGCGCCCAGAACTCGAAGAAGACCGCGAGCCAGCCATCGTCCCGATCCCCCCGAAGCGCCGAATCCGACGCCAGCCGCTCCAGGCCAGCCGCCGGCCCCGCCTCGTCGATGATTCGCTCCGCTTCCACCACCGCCCGTTCCGCTCGCCGCTCGTAGACAGCGAAGAACAGATCCTCTTTGGAATCGAAGTTCGAGTAAACCGCGCCCTTGGTGTATCCTGCCTCGGCGGCGATCTCATCCACGGAACTCGCGTGAAAACCCCGCCCAACGAACAAACGCTCGGCCGCGGAGACCAACGCCTCCCGCGTCCGCTCCCGTCGCTCCACTCTGCTCATCCTCGTTCTCATACTGTCAGTATATTAATACCGCTGGTATCTGAATGTCAAGCGGAATCTTTTTCGGGCGTGGGGTGACGAGGAGAGTGTGGCCTAAGCGCGGAGGATTATGAGCTCTTCGAGAGGCTTTCTGGAGCGGCGTTTCGGAGGGTCTCCTTCAGCGTAGCCGAGCGTGAGCAGCGCGTGCGGGACGAGAGTCGGGTCGAGCTCCAGCGCCTCCGTTACTTCTTTGGGGCAGAAGAGCGGGGCGCACATCCAGCCTGCGTCGAGGCCGAGATCGTAGGCGGCGAGGAGTGCGTTCTGGGCAGCCGCACCGAGGGACTGCACGGCCATCGTGATCTCGCTCTCCTGGCGCTCCGCGTCCGGGTATTCGTCGAGGTCTTCGAGGTAGAGGCAGAGCAACACGAGGACCGGCGCGTCGAGCAGACGCCTACGGGAGCCTTCCAGGCGTTTCTCGACGATCTCCGTATCCTGTCCGTCCATCTCCAGGTTCGAGCGCCACTCCTCCCCCATCGCGTCCGCGAGCCGCTCTTTCGTTTGGCGGCCCGTGATCACCGCGAACCGCCACGGCTGACGTCCGTGCGGCGATGGCGCCCAGCGCGCGGCTTCCAGAACCTTGTCCACGAGATCCGGCGAGACTTCCTTGTCTACATATCGCCGAACGGAGCGTCGTCCCCGGACGGTGTCGAGAACCTGTGGCCGCGCATCCGGTTCATCCAGGGCGCCCCAAGATACGACTCGTTCGGGGCGGATAGCGATGACGGGGTTCTCCTCTATCCGCATCCGTTCGTACTGGTGATACTTGCCACGCAGTAGCCTGACGGCGGAGGCGTGCTCTTCGATATCTGGTTCCACCAGCTCCGCCCGGCCCCGGACCATCACGTAGGCCAGCAGACTCCAGTCCTCATCGTATCGGTCGGCAATGAGGGCGACACCGGGGTTCTCCACGATGTTGCGGACGCGCTTCAGCTGCGTTGGCGGAACGCCTTTCGGCTTCTCGTCGAGGGCGATGTAGACGGCGCCCGGCGTGTACGCGAAGCATACGGGAATAGCGTGCGGGTTCCCTCCCGCGTCCGCTGTGGCGAGGCGGGCGACGCGTTGGCGGACGAGGAAAGAAGTCTCATCGGGACTCAGGATCTCGGGCTCCGTTCTCAAGCCGCTCCTACGGTCTCCGGAGTTGCCTGATGTCGTACCAGAGGCCGAATGTGGGGGCGGCGTTCGTCACGGGTTCTCCTCGGTTCTAGTGCGTTCCGCCCGTCATATTACGCCAACGGGAAGAATATTGGTGGGGCTACCGACCTGTGGGCAGGGGATTGAAGCTGGTATCGCGGTCGTAGACATCGACGCCCTCGGCACGCTTGAGACGGCCGACGACCAGGTATGTGAACGGTGTGGCTAGGGCTTCATAGGCGGACTTGAGAATCCACTGGGTGAGGATCACGGAGACGAGCGCCGAAGTCGGGATGGTGCCGGTGAAGGCGATCAGGACGAACACCAGCGAGTCGAAGCCCTGTCCCACGACGGTCGAGCCGATGGTGCGGCTCCAGAGCCAGCGCCCTTCCGTGGCGACCTTCATCCGGGCGAGCACGAAGGAGTTGGCGAGCTCGCCGATCAGGTACGCCGCGAATGAGGCGGCGAGGAGGCGGGGCGCGTAGCCCAGGATCTGCTCGTAGGCCGCCTGCCCTTCCCAGAAAGACGCCGAGGGCAGGACTCCCCCGAGCGAGATCGCCCCGACGGCCAGCAGGTTGCACAGGAAGCCGAGCCATATCACCTGGCGCGCCCGCCTGAAGCCGTAGACTTCCGTGAGCACGTCGCCGAAGATGTAGCTGATAGGGAAGATAATGGTCCCGGCGTCGAAGACCAGGCCGAAAACCCCGATCAGCTTCACCGCCGTGATGTTCGCAACGATCAAACAGGTCACGAAGATCGCCACGATTATTACGTACCGGTGCGAGTACCCGGTGCTTGCCTCGCTCATCTACCGTCCCAACACTCTACGTCCCATGCGCAAGTACTAACACGGATCTGCTGACGAGCTAGGGGAAGAAAAGCAACTTGCCGCCGACGAAGATGAGCATGACGGCGAGGATAGTCTTGAGCGGCTTGCCCGGCAGCTTGGGCGCGATGCGGCTCCCTATCAGCACGCCGGGAATGCTTCCCAGAAGGAGTGTGCCAGCCAGCCCGAAGTTCACGTTGCCCTGGGTCATGTGGGCGATGCCGACGACGAAGGAGAGCACGGTGGCGTGGGCGATGTCGGTGCCCACGATCACGGCCGGCGCTATCGGATACAGCAGAAGCAGGATCACGGCCATCACGCTGCCGGAGCCGATGGAGGTGAGGCCCACGAGGTATCCACCCGTCGCCCCGAAGAGGATGGTGTAGGCGCGGCGTCGGCGGCTCATCGGGGATTTGCCGTCCCACACGCCGGGCTTCGGGGTATCGTCTCTCGCCGGCATCAGGTATTCGCGGTAGAGAAGGGACCCGCCCACCAACACGAGGGTGAGGGCGATGATGGTGATCATCACCGACTTGAGCATCTCGGCGCCGAAGGCCCGCTCCATCCACTCAAGCGTGGCGACGCCGAGCAGCCCGGCGGGGATGCTCCCGATACCCAGGAAAATGGCGATCTCCAAGTTCACCGACCGCTGGCGGTAGTGTTGCACCGATCCGGTGAGCTTGGTGAAGGTCGCGTAGACCATGTCCGTCCCGACGGCGGTGGCGGGCGGAACTCCCATAACCGCCACCAGGAACGGCGTCATAAGAGAACCGCCCCCGACCCCCGTGAGGCCGACCAGAAAACCAACCAGCAGGCCAAAGAGGGCGGGGGCGGGATCTATCATGTCAACGAGCCGGAGCTAGCCGAAGCTAGGCCCGGTTGTATTCCTCAACCCGCGCCAGGTAGCCGAGCTCCTCCAGCTTCCCGATTACGCGGCGGGCGCTCTCGTGCGGCTCCTCCTCGTCGGTGTGGATGTGGATATCCGGGGCGGCTGGCAGCTCGTACGGATCGCTCACGCCCGTGAACTGGGGGATCTCACCGGAGAACGCCTTCTTGTAGAGGCCCTTCACGTCCCGCTCCGCGCACACTTCAAGCGGCGCGTCCACGAACACTTCTATGAAGTCCTCGCCGATCTGGCGCCGCACCTGATCTCGGGCCTCCTTGAAGGGGGAGATGGCCGAGACGATGACACCGACCCCGTTTCTGGTGAGGAGATCCGCCACGAACCCGATCCTCAGCACGTTGGTGTCCCGGTCCTCGCGGGAGAAGGTAAGGCCCTTCGAGAGGTTGGTGCGCACGATGTCGCCATCGAGCACCTCGATCTTGCCGAACTTCTCGCGCAGCTCACGCTCGACGATCTCGGAGATCGTGGTCTTCCCGGCGCCCGAGAGCCCCGTGAACCACAGCGTGAACCCGCGTCCGTATTTCTTGTTCATGTCGTCCATTTCTCTTTCCTCCCTTTGTCTTCCAACTACTCTGGGCTACTTCTGAGCTACTTGTTGTTTATGCGTTCTTGTCCTTCAGACCATCTATGAGGACGCTCACGACCTCGGGACGGCTGAACTCCGGCGGCGGATACTCGCCCTTCGCGAGCATCTCACGGACCCTGGTTCCAGAAACGAAGACGTGGTTCTCCTTGTTGTGCGGGCAGGTCTTGGTGGTGCCCATGCCCTGGCAGGTCAGGCAGAAGAAGGCGTGCTCGAAGAAGAGGGGCGTCAGCCCGATCTCACCCTCTTCGAACTCGTCGAAGATGTGCTGGGCGTCGTAGTCACCGTAGAACGGGTTGCCGTTGGAATCCTTGCCCGGGCCTGCGTGGTCGCGGCCCACGATGAAGTGGGTGCAGCCGTAGTTCTTGCGGCAGACGGCGTGGAAGATCGCCTCGCGCGGACCGCCGTAGCGCATGGCCGCCGGGAAGACGCCGAGGAGCGTCCTGTCCTTCGGATAGTACCTCTCCAGGATAACCTCGTAGCTCTTCATCCTGACGTCGGCCGGGATGTCAGCCGAGCGGGTCTCGCCCACTAGGGGGTTCAAGAGCAATCCGTCCACGATCTCCAGCGCGCTCTTCTGGATGTACTCGTGGGAGCGGTGGACGGGGTTGCGGGTCTGGAACCCGACGACCCGCTTCCAGCCTTTCTCCGCGAAGACCCGGCGCAACTCGGCCGGCGTGTAATGATACTGGGGGAAAGGCTTGGGGTTCGGGTCATCCACCAGCAGGGTGATCTCGCCCCCGATCAAAATGTCCTTCTGGCGATAGACGGCGGCCACGCCAGGATGCTCGTCGGTGGTGTGGCCGAAGACCTCGCGGGCCTCCCGCTCCTTGTCGTACGTGTATTTGTCCTCGACGAGCATCGTGGCGAGGATGCGGCCATCGCCGTTCGTCAGCGCGACCTCGTCGCCCTCGGAGATGGAGTTCGCCTCGGCGTCGTCCACGGAAAGTGTGATCGGCAGGCTCCAGACCAGGCCGTTCCTTAGATGCATCGTCTCGACGACGGCGTCGTAGTCTCCCTTCACCATGAAGCCCGTCAGGGGCGAGAAGACACCCGTCGCGATCATCTCCAGGTCGGAGATGGCCCGCGCACCGAGCGTTACCCGGTTCAGGCTCTCCGCCCTGCGGAGCAGGTCGTCACGCTCCTCTTCGGGCGCGAGGCGGTCAACCAACTCTCCGCCGTGGGGTGAGATCATCTCCTGCTGTATGGTGCTTACGGTCAAGTTCTTATACCTCCGCTTGGATGGCTTTCCTAGCCGGTAGCCTGCGCCGAACCCTCCCGGCGAGCCCGGCAACGCAATGGTCCCACGGACGCTCCCCGACGACCCAGAGCCTCAGCTCGCCGGAATATCCGCAGGAGATCTCGACGAAACGCTCACGGTCCATGCCGTCCGCTTCCAGGATCTCATCCCACTCGTCCCAGAGAAGATCGGCGACGAAGCCTGCCTCGCCCACGAGCCTGGCGCCCTCTTCAGGAGAGTCCTCCAGCAGGGTCCGGGTCTCGTCCCGCAATTCCACGGGCTCTTCAGGCACAGGTAGGCCTTTTCGCGCTGCTCCCAATCAGTACCTCACCGCTTCGTGCTCGACCGGGGCTCGGTCGCTCCCAGTGTAGTTTTCCAGGTGCTCTTCGTAGTCTATGAACAACGGGGCTTCCGGATCGAAGGCCCGCTTCAGGCTCTTGAAGGCCACCCTTTTGTCCAAAGCGTCTAGCTTATACAGGGAATCCGGCTTGTCAAGTGAACGAGTGTGCAATTTTTCGCGCACCGCATCGAAGGCCGCTTTCCCTTCCTCCGTCCGTACCAGCACGCTGGAGTAGCCGTCCGCGCTCCCAACGCTTCCGACCGAGATGTCCGCCGCGTGCCCCAGGAAATCCGCGCACTCGTCGCAACCCTTCAGGGCCGCGCCGTGGAAGTCCTTGATCGGCTCCTCGAAAATCGTCTCTCCTTCGAGGTCCTGGACGATGAGCTTGCCCTTCATCACGTCCACCCGAGCCACGTTATCCAGGTCAACGCCGCGCTTGTCGCGAACCTCTTCCAGCATCAGTTTCTCGTAGTTGAAGCTCTTGGTGCAGAGGAGGGCGATGGTCAGCGTGATCGCCTCGACCTGCGAAGACCCCCACGTCCACGGACGCGCCTGCATCGCCTTGATGCCTTCGATCTCGCACGGCGTACCGACCACGGCGATGCGCGGGTTCGGCGGCAGATCGTAGTCCTTGAAGTCGGTATGCGCCAACGCGAGCGTCTGGTTGTAGAAGCTGCCGGCGCACTCCCGGATCTCCTCCGGCGTCGTCGCCACGAAAGCCTCGCCCTTCCACCGCTCCGTCTCACTCTCGCGAGCGACGAGGGCGCCGTCTATCTCGTCGGCTTCGAGGAGTGAGATCAGGAGCTGGCTCACGAACCCGCCGTCCTGCACCCCCTCGATATCATCCCTGACCCGCGCCGTATACGTCTCGTATACGCGCCCGAGGCCATTCTCCGTGTATCCGGCGTCGTTACCCGTTATCTTGAAACCGGACTCCTCATCTGGATAGCCGTACTCCTGCTGCCCCACCGGGTCCATCTTCCAGGTTGACTCGTACTGGAGGCCGCCACGCGGGCAGAAGTCCCAGCACAGCGAGCAGCCGGTGCACATCTTGACGAGCGTCGGGAGATCATCATCCCCGATCCCGATGGAGTCGGTCGGGCAGGCGGCCACGCACACGCCGCACTGCACGCAGCGGTCAGCGTCTATGACGGCCTGCTCCAGATCCCAAAACCAGACCTTGCCGGGGGCCTCGTCGATGTCGTTCATCATCTCCCTGATGTCGAAACCGGCCACGCTACTTCCTCCCGACGGAGACAGCCTGCCGGTCCCTCAGGGTGTTGCGCAGTTCCCGGTTGTGCGTGCGGCGGGCCCACTCGTGGAATCGCTCACCCTCTCGACCTTCGTCCCGGAAACGCTCGAAGATGCTCACCAGTGCGTCCGGCACCTCCTCGGCGGGCTTCGCGCCCTCGACCCAGTCTATGAACGCGGCGTCCATGCCGAGCGAACCCCCGAGGCCGATGTCCACGCCCTCGACGATAGCGCCCTGGGTCTTGGCCGTCTCGCCCCGGAAGCCGATGTCCCCGATCTGGGGCTGCGCGCACGACGCCGAGCAGCCGGAGAAGTGCATCCTGACCGCCTCCTGCCCGATGTCCCCCACGCGCTGGTCCATCTCGCGGGCCCACTCCAGAGCCCGGATCTTGGTCTCCACGATGGCGAACCGGCAGAACTCGCTGCCCGTGCAGGCCACGATCCCACGCTCGAACGCCCCAGGATTCGGTGAGTATTGTTCGAGCAACGGCTCCGTCAGCAGATCTTCCAGCCGCTCCTCGGGGACGCCGGTGATGATGAGATTCTGGTCTGTGGCGAGCCGAACCTCGCTCCCGTACTCTTCGGCGAGTCGCCCGATCTCCTCGAACTGCTCCCCGCTCATCCGGCCAACAGGCACGTTCAGCCCGACGTAGAAGAGGCCGTCCTCCTTCTGTGGATGAACGCCGACGTGATCCCCCCGGTAACGCTTCGTCAGATCCTCTCCGGCGGGCTCTAGCTCCACGGAGACGCGCTTCTGCAATTCCTCGCGGAACTGCTCAGGCCCGATCTCCTGCACCAGATACCGCATCCTAGCCAGCCAGCGGTTCTCCCGGTTACCCAGTTCCCCGAAGACCTGGGCGATGCCTCGCGTCACCTCCACGGCGTCATCCGGCCGCACGAACACGTCTATGTCCGAAGCCATACGCGGCCCGTCAGAGAGCCCGCCCCCGACGCGCAGGTTGAAGCCGATGGTCCCATCCTCGTGGCGGGCGGGGAGCATGCCGATGTCGTTGATCTCAGCCTGCGCGCAGTCCTCCAGGCAACCCGTCACGCTCATCTTGAACTTGCGCGGCAAGTTGGCGTACTCGCGATTGCCGGTGAAGTAGTCAGAGATCGCCTGTGCCACGGGGTACGCGTCAACGACCTCATCGTGCCCGATCCCAGAGACGGGACAACAGAGCACGTTGCGGGCCGAATCGCCGCACGCCTGCACGGTGGTGATGCCCGCCTCCTCCAGCCGACGCCAGATCTCGGGTATGTCCCCCATCTTCAGCCAGTGCATCTGCACGTCCTGGCGGGTGGTGAGGTCCAGAAAGTTGTTGCCGAAGTGCGGGTTTTCGACAGGCCCGTGGGCGAAGTCCGCCGCTATCTTGCCGATGACCCGCGTCTGCTCCGGCGACAGAACGCCGCCGGGCACCTTGATGCGCATCATGAACGCGTCGCCGCCCTGCTTCTGAGGGTAGATGCCGACCCACTTCAACCGCTCGACCTCGCCGGGCACATCGTCCATCTTCGAGAGGTCTTCGGAGTAGGTGTCTATGACCGCCTGGCGCACCTCGAGCGGATGCCGCTCCAGCTTGATCTTCTCGACGTTGTTGAGCTTCTGCTCCCTGAGACTACGCACGTGACACCTTTCCGTTTGCTACGTGAATCCCGCACTCGGTCTTCTCCATGCCGTCCCAGCGACCGGCTCGTGCGTCCTCGCCTTCCTGCACCGGACGGGTCTGCGGAGCGCACCCGATGCTGCGGTATCCCATCTTGAGGAGCGGGTTCATCGGGACGTTATGTTCCCGCGCATATCCTTCGACCTGCTCGGAGGTCCAGGAGACGAGCGGGGAGATCTTGGCTACCTCGAAGAACTCGTCCCAGCCGACGACCGGCGTGTCCGCCCGGTCCGCCGTCTGGCCGCGACGGATGCCGGTCATCCACGCCTCGTAGGCTTCGAGGAACTTCTTCTGCGGCTCGACCTTGCGCACCTGGCAGCAGATATCCGGGCTACAGGTCCGCATCCCCGGCCCGTACATCTCGACCTGCTCCTCGATGGAGAGCCTCGTCCCAACGACCTCGAGCGGCAGACGATAGAGATCCATCGCCTCCTCCCGGAAACGCACCGTCTCGTCGAAAAGGAAGCCAGTGTCGATGGTGAAGACCTGTACTCGATCCGTGATCCGAGAAAGCATGTCCAGAAGGACCATCCCCTCCGGGTTACCGAAAGACCCGGAGAGGGTGAGGTCTTCACCGTAAACGTCTATCGCCCAGAGCAGGATCTCCCGCGGATCGCTGTCTTCGAGGGTCTCTGCCACACGCGAAATCTCGTCCCTGCCTGGTAAAATTCGTTCGCTCTCAGACCACAGAGCTTCGCACATGTTGCCCCTTCCTGGGAAAGAGAAAATTCTTTGAATGTCGGGCAAAAACGTTAGTTGCAGCAGCAAACGCTACATCGAACGCAGCCGGAGTCGGCGCGCGGGAGCGGGAACAAAGAGTCGACGCGTGTGATCTCTATCCTCATGGCACCCGATGGTAAGCACCACATCCCGTCCCGTCAATGGAAAACCCGATAAATTTTGTCGGATTTAGAAAAATTCCATCAGATCGGCCGCCGGGCAGTGGTGTTTTTCGCCTATTCGGCGCCTTTACTTCCGGGTGGATTCGCACCTTCGGAGTCGCGGTGCCGGATGGCGCGGACGTAGAGCAGCAGGGCCGGGGAGAGAATTATCGCGGCGACGGTGAGGGCGGCGCGGACGCCGGCGAGGTTGCCAACGGCCCCGATCACGGGTCCAGCCGAAGCTTCGCCCAGCGCGCCCGACTGGCTACCCATCGAGATTACGGTCGCCCGTACGCTCGGGTCGAGTCCCTCGTTGAGCCACGTCAGGTACAGCGGCTCGGAGAGCGTCCGGGTGAGGCTCGCCGCCCAGAACGCCGCGAGCGCGAGCGCGAAGCTCCCGGCCAGCGCGAAAGCCAGCATCCCGACGATTGTCAAGGCGTTGAGGACGAGGAGCAGCCGCGCGGCCACGGCGGTGTCGCCGACGTTCAGCCTCCGACCCACCACCTCGGCGGCCAGGTAGCTCAGGATCAGGGTTCCGGCGTTGATGATCCCGAACCAGACCACGGGTTCGAGCGTCCCGAGCGAAGGCAGCCCCAGCCCGTCGAGGAAGTGCTTGGCGTACAGCCGGTCGAAACCTTCATCGGACATGCCGGAGAACACGGCGACGGCCAGCAGGATCAGAAGCACCGGACGGGAGCGGACGAGGCGAACGCCGCCGCGGGCCGTCTCCCTCACCTGTTGCAGGGAGGAACGTCCCTGGCGTGGAGATGGCCGGAAGCGGCGCTCCGGCATCACGACGAACAATGCGGCGCCGAGCGCGATGGTGAGGAGGCCGCCAGTCAGGAGCGGCACGTTCAGGAAGAAAAACTGGGCGAGGAGCACGCTGCCGAACACGCCGATCAGGGAGCCTATGTAGTCCGCCTGCTCGCCGCGAAGGTAGACGCGGCCCAGGTCACGTTCAGGGGCTTCGTCAGCGATCCAGGCTTCAAGCGCGCCGCTGATGAACGTGTAGCCCACGCCCCAGATCGCCTGGGCGGCCAGTACCGCCGCAAAGGTGGGGATCGCACCCTCCAACGCGAACCCCGATCCCATGAGCAGAAAGCCGGTAATGACCGAGCGTCGCCGGCCGTAGGTATCGGCCAGCACGCCGGTCGGCACCTCGAAGATGAGGACCGCCACCTCCAGCGCCGTTCCGAGCAGCACGAGGCGGAGCGGATCCAGCTCCACCACCTCGATCCTGTAAACCGAAGCGACGGTCGCCCACAGCATGAAGAACAGCGCGAACGCGCCCTTGATGCCGAGGTACACCGGATAAGGTCTCAAGTTGTTCACGAGCGAATCGCCTTCCTTGAACGCACACCGCCCCTTGCGATGTCATGGTCGCAGGAGGGTGTAGTCATAACGGTAAGCAGTATGCGGAGATCCAGGCGTGCCGCTGGCCGCGATGACCGGCTGCTGGGATCCGACGTTACCGGGGTACGGCGAGACGCACAGGAACCGAGATCCTCAAGTTCCCTATCTTCAGCGTCCGCCGCTCAGGAAGGAATTATCATGGCGAATATCGTACCCCGGCCACGAAATCAGCGTCAAGGAAGATAGTCAGCCGGTATCGGGTCATCGTCCCGTGCTCCTACCAGGAAGCTGAAACCGGACACCTGAAGCCTGATACCTCTACCGGAACATGTCCCGCTCCGGCGGCATGAGAAGATCCCGGCCAGATCCACGGTCATCTTGCCGGTAGCCGTAGCCTCGCACGATGGCCACCGGCACGCCGTCGGTCTTGCCCATCACGAGCTCGGCGGCGGCGGTGATCTCGTCGGCTACGGCGAGGACGCTGGCTTCCAGCGGATTGCCGTGGGGATCCTCTCCACCCCGATAGTCAGCGAGTGGTTCCATACCGGAGACGCCGACGGCCACGTCCGTGATCCCGAACCGCCACGCCCGCCCGAAAGAATCGGAGACGATGACCGGGAGATCGAGGTCCGTGAGTTGTGCGATGCGCTCACGGAGCCTCCGGGCCGATGCGTCGGGGTCCACGGGAAGAAGGCAAACGCTCTCTGCTCCAGGGACGTTGGAGGCGTCCACACCGGCGTTCGCGCACACGAAGCCGTGGTGGGTCTCCGAGATGATGACGCCGCGGCCCATCCGTACGATCCGACGGCTCTCCCGCAGCACGACCTCTATCTGCCGGGCGTCTTTGTCATACTCGGCGGCGAAACGTTTGGCGAGCGCAGAGGGTTCGACCCCACGCAGATCCACCAGACGGCCCTCCGCCTTGCTGACGATCTTGTGCGTTACGACCAGGATGTCTCCGGCGCGCAGCCCATTCCCGGCCGCACGGACGATGATGTCGGCGAGGTCGTCGCCGGGACGTATCTCCGGGACGCCCCTGACGGGCAGGATCTCGATGCCGCGGCTCGTGGTCTCCATGCAGCGGAGACGTTACCACAGGTCCGTCTCGGATCTCCGATCCGGCTTCTAGCCTATCGCTCGCCCAGGTTCGCCAGCAGGACGCCGCCAAAGCAGATCAGTAGTCCAACCAGGGCCAGAAGTCCGGCGCGCTCGCCGAACATCAGGTAGGCCCAGATCATGGTGGTTGGTGGCGTGAGGTAGATGAGGCTGCTGACCCGCGCGACCCCGCTCGACTTCAGGTTTAGCCAGTAGAAGCCGTACCCGCCGAACGTGGAGAAGACGACGAACCACGCGACCGCGGCCCAGAATCGGGTTCCGCCCTCCGGCTCAAATCCGCCCCAGAACGGTGTCAGCGCCGCGAACAACAGCGCGCTGGCGGTACATTGGATCGCGAGCGCTACATCCAGCGATACCCCGGTCCCAGCTTTTCCGGCGCCCACCTCGAAAGCGTCCTCCCGCAGATTGTCTCTGCGCTCTACCAGCGTCGCCGCCACCAGGCCAGCCATACCGAAGAAAGGCATTGCGTATGCCCACAGCGGCGCCCCACCACCTGCCCAGGCATCACCACCGACCACCAGGGTGACCCCGACGAACCCCACAGCGAGGCCTACCCATTGTCTTCTACCCACCATTTCGCCCAGTACAGGACCAGCAAGGGCCGCGGCGAGTAGGGGTTGGAAGGCCGCAACCAGGGCCGAGGTGCCGGCGGTGACCCCGAACTCGATTGCTCCGACGACGCCCGTCAGGTACACGCCCTGGGCGAGCAATCCCACCAAGCCCTGAACCGCCATCTCCCTGCGGGTGGGCAATCGCCGCCGGAGCAAGAGAACGCCCGCCATTAGAAGGCCGGCCGCGATGAGGAACCTCCAGAACATGAGCGTCGGTGTACCGGCCTCCGGTGTACCGAGCCTCGCGCCGATAAACCCCGAGCTCCACATCACCACGAAGCCAGCCTCAGCGAAACCTCGGCCCTTGTTGATCCCACCTCTCATAAAGTCGATACGGAATTCATTGCGTTCCCTTCACATCGCCACGGCGATTCCGTGATCTATATTCTCCGCGAACCCCCTTTAGTAAACATACCGGTCGGTATAATAACAGCGCAAACTGCTATGTCAACATACCGGTTGGTATACTTTCGATGAATGGCTACGAGATATGGAAGGAGACGGGCGCATGGGGAGTACGAGGAAAGCGGGGCGTCCGAAGGTTCCGGCGGCGGATCGCATCCTCCGGGCCGCGTCGGAGATGTTCTACCGGGAGGGCATAAGGGCGGTCGGGGTTGACGCCATAGCCGCAAAGGCCGACGTCACCAAGAAGTCACTCTACGACAACTTCGGGTCGAAGGACGCGCTGATAGCAGCTTATCTGCGCGCGCGGGACGAGCGCTGGCGGACGTGGTTGCTGGATACCGTGGACCGTCAGGGAGGGACCGCGAAGGAGCGGTTGCTCTCGACGTTCGACGCCCTCGCGGAATGGATGAAGCATGAGAATCCGAGGGGCTGTGGTTTCGTCAATGCTGCGGCGGAGCTTCCGCACGACGGGCATCCCGCGCGGGCGGTGGTTATGGATCAGAAGCAGTGGCTGCGCGGTTACCTGGCAGAACTCGCCGCCGAAGGTGGGGCCGCTGACCCGGAGAGCCTGGCCGAACAACTCATGATCCTGCACGAAGGAGCCAATGTCGCCAACTCGCTGGATATATCCGCGAATGCCGCGCAGAGAGCCAGGGAGATCGCCTCGTTCCTGGTCACGGACCTCCGGTAAAAGACTATCGCGCTCTCACTTCACGATCACCGTACCAAGCCGGGTTCCGGTTCTGCCTTCCACGATTGCAAAGCAGCCTGGGTCGTCTGACCCCACGAAAATCACTGGAGCGTGATCTGGCTCGTGGACTTCACCTATGTGAGTGGAGCCGATACCGAGGCCGGGGATTGGAATCTCTACCGAAGCGTCAGTCACAACCCGGACCTGTGCGGGTTCTCCAACGCCAATCTCTATCTGCTGAGGATGCATATTGCCGTTCTGAATCCTTACCTCAATTCTGTGGGCGAAAGGATTAAAGACAAGGAACACCACACGCGCTGCTGTCAGTAGCATCAAACTGACGACGACAACCACGATCAACCCGCTTGCAATCACAAGTGGTCTACGCTTACGTCCCCCTCGGGGAGACTATGCGCCCAGACGCGCCAGGTCTCCGGCCGTATCGAGGTCGAAGGCGATGCCCGGCCGCTCGACGATCCGTACCCCGAGACCACGCTCCCGTGCGGCACGCAGATGCTTCTCGAAGCTTCCGGGACCGAAGTGAAAGGTCAGCGCGTCCGGCGGACGCAGGAGAAAGGCATTTGTCCCGGAACGCGCATCGTCGGGAGAGATGCTAATGGCCGAGTAATCCTCTATCTCCAACAATGCGCGTACATCTTCCGGTTCAAGCAGCGGTAGATCCGCCGGGAGAACGAGTAGTTCTGAAGCACCGTGCTCCATCGCCCACCGACGTCCCAGTTCCAACGCGCGGTTCAGACCCCGGCTTTCCTGGACCAGCGGCGTCGCTCCAGATTTCGAGGCGAAGTTCAGGACCGTCTCGTCCGGGCTTACGACGCACACGTTCTCCACGTTCGCCTCACGGAGCGCCGAGAGAACATGCTCCATCATGCGGAGCGCCAGATCCGCGCGGGCTTCGGGGTCGAGAGCGGAGCGCAGACGGCTCTTCGCCTCCCGTAAATCCTTGACCGGCACGATGGCGTAGACTCTCATCGTCCCGCCACGGAGCCGGTGAAATAGACCACTTCCCGCGCCAGACGTTCCCGGTCGGGCCCATCGCGCATCACCGCGTCCGTGACGAGTACATCCATTCCGAGAGCGGATATCTCTTCGCGCTCGTCCTCATCCGCGTGATCTATAACCATCCCGTCCACGACATCTTCATACATCCGAGCGACACCGGCGGACGACACCTCGTGGCCGAGCGAGGCGAGCATCCGGTCGGCTGGTCCCTTCAAAGCCCGACCCCCGATTATCGGGCTGACGGCGACCTTCGGGGCTGACGAGGCGACTATCGCCTCGCGCATGCCGGGGACGGCGAGGATCGGGCCGATGCTCACCACCGGGTTGGACGGGCAGAACACGACGGCCTCAGCCCCGGCAAACGCATCGAGGACAACATCGGACGGCCTTGCTTCTTCGATACCGCGCAGCTTGATCCCCCGCACCTCGTCCCGCTGGGCACGACGCACGAAATACTCCTGAAACTCCAGCGTTCCAGCGGATGTGTCGAGCACGGTCGAGACGAGATCGTCGCACATCGGCAGGATACGAGACGGGATGCCGAGCGCATCCGTAAGAGTGAAGGTGACCTGTGTGAGCGGCATGCCGGAGCGCAGCCGCTCGGAGCGCAGCACGTGGGTCGCCATGTCCCGGTCCCCGAGCTTGAACCAGGTATCTTCGCCGTAGCGGGCGAGCATACCGAGGGTATCGAAGGTCTCACCGGCTATGCCCCATCCGGTTTCGGGGTTGGCGATGCCGGCCAGGGTGTACATGACCGTGTCGAGGTCGGGGCAGATGCGGAGGTCCCAGAGATCGAAGTCGTCCGCAGTGTTGACGACGACCGTGAGGTCTCCCGGCGGGAGCGCGGCCTGCAAGCCAGCCGCCAACCTGGCCCCGCCAACCCCTCCCGCCAGGGCGACGACCTTCATCGGTGTTCGAGGGCGTAGCTCATCAGGGCGACCTGGCTGAGAACGTCCGTGATCCTACCGTCCATGGCCATCTCCAACGCCTCCTCGAGTGGCACGCGCCGGACTTCGAGAACCTCACCGCCTTCCGGCCGCCGCTCGCCGGGCGTGAGGTCCGTGGCCAGGAACCATACCGCATATTCGTCCGCGACCGAGTTGGAGAGATATGCTTCGCCAAGCATCCGCCAGTTCTCAGCCTCGAATCCGGTCTCTTCCTTCAGTTCGCGCCGGGCCGCCTGCAGGGGTTCCTCGCCCTCGGGACATCCGCCCTCCGGTATCTCCCACGAGTATTGCTCCAGCGGGTACCGGTACTGTCCCACCAGATAGGTGTGCCCGTCTTCGACCGGCAGCACGCCGACGGCTGTGTTCTTGTAGTGGACCACGCCGTAGATGCCGGGCTCGCCGTCAGGGCGCGTGACCTGGTCTTCGCGGACCCGGATCCAGGGGTTCTCGTACATCCGCTCCGAGGAGAGCGTCCGCCACGGGTTGGCGAACCTGTCCCGCGCAGTGGATGGCGTGCTTCTCCCATCACGA
>JACCTS010000489.1 GCA_013812245.1 Rubrobacter sp. | reverse complement strand
GGGTTCGAATCCCGTTGGGGGCACAGGGTTTCCCGCAGGGAGACCCCGAGGAACGGGCGATTAGCTCAGGGGTAGAGCACCTCCCTTACAAGGAGGGGGTCGCTGGTTCGAACCCAGCATCGCCCACTTTTGAAAAGCGGTGTTTTGCAGGACAAATATCATAATAGTGACAGGGCTCGATTTTGAAACAGCGCCTGTGTTCAGCAACATACGTCTCTCAATCGAGAAGCAATGGTTACCGCAAAGCGAAAACGACGCCTTTTCAAGGCAGCGATTCCTGCAATGTGCTGCACATGAGGTGTAAACTGGCGGTTGAGACTTAGAGGAGCAGCTAGGGAGATGTATGCCCAACTATCATTTCAGGGTAAGGTTCCAGCTTCCCCATAACCGCGTCTTGGACTCTGAGGAACAAAGTCTGGATCTCCATTCGCCGACTGGACGAGGAACCTGCGTTATTGCTGCTGTCAGCGGAGAATCCTTCAGGGAATCGCAATGGCTGCTTATAAAGGACGGTGGTGAGGGGTTTTCCACTGAGGATGAAGCTGCCCAGGCAGGTCGCCACGTGAAGAATGCAGTCATGTGGTGGGGTGCAAAGGAGCGGGTGGGGATAGATGTCGGCAATGACGCAACAGATGCCATAGTAACCCAAACTTGTATTGATCGGTATAGAGAAGAGCAAGGTATCAGGCTACTCAACGAGTTACACGGGCTACAGGTATATGAGGAAGATCCTAAACTTCCTACCAAATTTGTCTGGTCTAGTGTGGAAGCGAAACTACGCAAGGGCGTAGAAGTCTTCGAGCAATCCTTTCACGAAGCATTCGATCTGGGCCTCGAATTTACGGAGAGGGAAACCTTGGCGTTCGAGCTCTACGGGCTTTCCCACTTCGAGTCGGCGGAACGGGCGCGTTTCTTAACTTTGATAAATGCCATAGAGAGTATTAGCGAGTCCGAAGCAAGAAGTTCTGAGGCTGTGCGCCACGTTGAGAAGCTCATTGAGCTTACTCGTGACTCTGGCTTGTCCAAATCTGAGATCGACTCTTTAATTGGTAGTTTGGGTTGGCTCAGACAAGAGTCCATCTCAAAATCAGGAAGGGATCTGGTAGATAGAGTTCTTGATGGTAAGAAATATGGCGGCAAGGTTGCAAAGGATTTTTTCCAGCACTGTTACGGCATACGGAGTGACATTGTGCATAGGGGTAAGCCTTCAGACGAGAAGATCAATTTGCGGACCCTCGTCGATCAGCTAGATCAGCTTGTTGCGGATTTGCTTCTTGCTGGGCCTGGGCGCTCCGATGCGTAGCGGTTCGGGACTTACGTAAGCTGGGCAGAGCAAGCCCAAAGCCTCGCTCATTGAGTCGGCGGCCTCGCCGTCCATGCCAGGAAGAATGTGGGAATAGGTGTCGGGGGTGATAGCTACCGAGGTATATCCGAGCAGTTCCTGCACGAACTCTAGGTGGACGTTCTTCTGGAACAGAAGCGAGGCGCAGGTACGTCTCAGATCGTAGAAGGTGATCTGATCTGTGGCAGACCCATACGCTTCAGTAGCAGCGTGAAGGACGCTAACGAAGATTCGAGGGGTTGGTGAGTTCGCCAGGCGAGGACGTATTTAGCTGCGGAGCGTAGCGAACTCGAAGACCTCGGCGAGCCGCTCGTAGGATCTCAAGCGCTCACCGTGGTCGTAGACGTTAGTGGTGACCATGATCTCATCGGCCCCGGTGGGCTCTGCGATCTCCTCGATCTTGCTCCGCACGGTCTCCGCGTCGCCCATGATCTGCATGGAGAGGTAGGCGTCGGCCAGGTGGCGTTCGGACGCCGTGTAATGGTGGGCCATCGCCTCCCTTGGACTCGGCAGCGGAGACGGCTTTCCGCTCCGCATCCTGACCCAGGCGAGCTGCATGGAGGATGCCAGTTTCCGAGCGTGCTCGTCGCCCTCACCGCAGATCACCGAGACAGCGAGTATGGCTGAAGGATGCTCGAAGTTTTTCGAAGGCTCGAAGTTCTCACGATAGTCCCGCACGAAGGGTGTGGGATCCGCCGGGCTGAAGTGGGAAGCAAAGGCGTAGCCGAGCCCCATCTGCGCCGCCGCCCTCGCGGAATAACCGCTGGAACCGAGAAGCCACATCGGCGGCAACCCGATCTCCTCGGGCATGGCCACCAGGGAGCGATACGGATGGTCCTCCGGGAATCCGTCTCCCGCGAACGCCAGCAACTCGCCGAACTGCTGCGGGAAGTCTTCGGCTCCCGCCGCCAGAGTGTCCCTGCTCCGGCGAAGCGCCGACGCTGTCACGGGGTCTGTGCCCGGAGCGCGGCCGATCCCCAGGTCGATGCGTCCAGGGTGGAGCGCTTGCAGCACCCGGAAGGTCTCCACGACCTTGAGGGGAGCGTGGTTCGGGAGCATGATCCCACCCGCGCCCACCCGGATCCTCTCGGTCGCGCTGGCGACGTGGCCGATCATGACCTCAGGTGAGGAGCTTGCGATGCTGGGGAGGTTGTGGTGCTCGGCCAGCCAGTAGCGCTCGTAGCCGAGCCGGTCGGCCAGCCGGGCCAGGTCGAGCGTGTTGTGGAGCGCCTGGGCGCCACT
>JACCTS010000475.1 GCA_013812245.1 Rubrobacter sp. | reverse complement strand
CGACTCCCGGTTGACGCCTCCCGGTCCCGCCGCGGAGCGCGTCGCGGAGGCCGTTCGGACGGTGCGCGATGCCCGCATCCTCTACAAGAAGATGGACTCCACCCTGCGCGGCAACGTCGCCGCGGAGTTGGCCTCTGCCCTCGAAGCCTCCGGCCGCGAACGCGCCGTCGTCGCACCGGCCTTTCCGGACGCCGGGCGCACGACCGCCGGCGGCGTGCAGCTCGTCAACGGCGTGCCCGTCCAAGAGACCGGGTTGAGAGACCATCCGAAGACCCCCGTCGTCGAAGCTCACGTGCCGACCCTGCTCTCCGGTGCGTTCCAGGTCGGAGCTCTCGGGGTGGAAGACCTCGGGGACCCCGGGTCGGTCGGCCGGGCCCTGGAAAAGGACCGGTGTGTGGTCGCCGACGCGCGCGGCAACGCGGACCTCGAGGCCCTGGTACGGGCCGTGCCGGACCCTTCGGAGGTGTTGTGGGCCGGGTCGGCGGGGCTGGCGATGGCCCTGGCCGGAGAGTATCCGGGACCCCGTGCCGGGGAAACGCCCGCCGCGCCCGCGCAGGCCCGCAGGGTTCTGGTGCTGATCGGCAGCCTGAGCGGGGCGTCCCGGGAGCAGTTGCGCCGGCTGGTCGAGAAGCGTGGCGCCGTGGCAGCGTCCGTCGCCGGCCGCCCGGGCATGGAGGATGCTTTCGAAGCCGCGCGGACGGCGCTCGCGGAAGGAAGATGCGCGATCCTGCACTCTCCACGAGAGAGGATGTCCTCGGGCGGTGGGCCGGCGGTGACCCTGCTGGCTGATGTCGCCGTTCGGCTGGCGGGCGAGGGGCTATTCGACGCGCTGGTCGCGACCGGAGGGTCCACGGCGGTCGCGGTGGCCTGGCGGCTGGGAGCCTCGGGGATGCGGTTGGAGGGGGAGGTCGAAGCGGGGGTGCCGGTGGGAACTCTGATCGGCCCGGAACCCTACCGGATCGTCACCAAGGCCGGCGGGTTCGGAGACCCGGACACGCTCGTCAAGGCGGTCGAGATGCTGGCCGGGAAGGAGTAAGCATTTCATGGAACCTCTCATAGCCGTCACGATGGGAGATCCCACCGGCATCGGACCGGAGATCATCGTCAAGACGTTCTCCGAACCGGACTTCACCGAGCGGAACCGTGCCGTCGTGGTCGGCGACGCCGTCATCCTGGAGCGGGCGGCGAAGTTGCTCGGGCTCTCGCTTCGCGTCAACCTCGTCTCCGGGCCCGAAGAGGGCCGCTACGAGCCGGGGATGGTGGATGTGATCCCCGCGAGCGATCTCGCGGAAGACCTGCCTTTCGGGAAGCTCGACGCCAGGGCCGGGGCCGCCGCCTTCGAGTACGTCCGGCGCGCCATAGAGCTTGCCATGAACGGGAGCGTGGCGGCGGTAGCGACCGCGCCGCTCAACAAGGAAGCCATGCACCTCGGCGGTCATAAGTATCCGGGACACACAGAGATACTCGCGGAGCTCACCGGAACAGAGGACTATGCGATGATGCTCGTCGCGGAGGATCTGCGGGTCATCCACGTCAGCACCCACGTCGCGCTGCGAGAGGCCATCGAGCGGGCGACGCCAGAGCGGGAACTCGCCGTGATCCGTCTGGCACACGCCGCCCTGAAGAAGCTCGGCGTCGAGGAGCCTCGCATAGCCGTCGCGGGCCTCAACCCCCACGCCGGGGAGAACAGCCTCTTCGGGACCGAGGACGCCGAGAAGATCAGGCCGGCCGTCGAACGAGCGAGAGATGAGGGCCTGAAAGCCAGTGGCCCCCATCCGCCGGACACCGTCTTCTCGCAGGCGAGAATGGGACGATTCGACATCGTGGTCGTGCAGTACCATGACCAGGGGCACATTCCCATAAAGCTCCTGGGTTTCGAGACCGGCGTGAACGTGACCGTGGGCCTGCCGTTCTTTCGAACCAGCGTGGACCACGGCACGGCCTTCGACATCGCCGGGACCGGAGAAGCGGACCATTCGAGCATGAAGACGGCGCTCGACCTCGCCCGCGAGCTGTCGCAGGCCACCGAAAAGGAGAGGAGCTAGCGTATGGCATTCCCTAGAGTGGTGAAGGTCAGACAAAATTTCCCGAGGCCCCGTGTCGAAAACATCGAGGCGGCGCTGAAGGAGCAGTGTCAGAACGAGGAGGTTCGCTCTCGCATCGAGCCCGGCATGGAGGTCGCCATCACTGCAGGGAGTCGCGGGGTCTCGAACATCGTTCTCATCCTGCGCTCGCTCGTCGGGATCTTGAGAGACGCCGGCGCTTCGCCCTTCATCGTACCGGCGATGGGCAGCCACGGTGGGGCTACGGCCGGGGGACAGGTGGAGATCCTGGAGAGCCTCGGGGTGACGGAGGAGTCCGTCGGGACGCCCATACGGTCCTCGATGGAGGTCGTGGAGATCGGGGAGACGGGGCGCGGCGTGCCGGTGTATATGGACCGCATCGCTTCTGAGGCCGACGGGGTCGTGGTCGTTGGGAGGATCAAACAGCACACAGACTTCCATGCAAAATGGGAGAGTGGACTCCTCAAGATGTCGGCCATCGGCCTCGGCAAGCACGCCCAGGCGCTCGCGCTGCACGCGCTCGGCGTCCCCGGCATCAGGGATCACATGGTCGAGGCAGGGAAGATGGTCTTCGCGTCGGGGAAGGTCCTCTTCGGGGTCGGGATCGTCGAAAACGCCTACGAGGAGACCGCTATCGTCGAGGCCATTTCGCCGGAGAAGGTAGCCGAACGCGAGGCGGAGCTACTGAATGAGTCTGTAAAGCTTATGCCGAAGCTGCCCGTGTCGGACATAGACGCGCTCTTCGTGGACGAGCTGGGCAAGAACTTCAGCGGCACGGGCATGGACACCAACGTCGTAGGGCGGTTCCGAATTCTCGGCGTCGAGGAGCCGGAGAGCCCAAGGGTGAAGTATCTGATCGTGGGCGACGTCAGCGAGGCTTCCCACGGCAACGCCCTCGGCGTCGGCCTCGCCGACCTCACGACGCGCCGGCTCTTCGAGAAAGTCGACATGGGGGCCATGAACCAGAACGTCCTTACGAGCACCTTTCTGGAGCGCGCCAAGGTCCCTATGGTCGTGGAAGATGATCGTGAGGCGCTGGAGGCCGCCATCCGCTGCAACTGGGGCGTGCCGTCGGAAGAAACCCGCTTCGTGCGCATCCCGAACACCCTCCACCTACGCCACGTCTACCTGTCCGAGAACCTAGTGGACGAGGCGCTTGCGAACGGAAACGTGGAGGTCGTCGAGGAGGCTTCGGAGTTGGATTTCGGGGAGGACGAAAACTTCGCTCCCTTCGGCGACGAGCGGGCGGCAGCCGGAATCTCCCACAGCGCCGAGGACGGCTATTTCAGAGACGGATAGCCGAGAAGCTGTTGGCGTCGGGCTTGTCGGCCGCGATAGTGGAGGAACCGACGGCGACCATCTCCGCCACGACCACCCCGGCGAACATGACATGAAGGCGCTTCGAGGTCATGCCGATCTCTTTCGGTGCTGAAGATTTCGAAGCTGGCTGTCCCCGTTTATCGGCCCGTGTAGGAAGACTTTAGCCCATATCTGGCCGCCGGCCGCCACGATGCGCGTGCTGTGGTAGCGTACCGGAGGGATAACGTTCGTGGGATGAGGTGCGAGGATGCAACTTTTCGAGAAGCTCATAGATTATCCAGAGGCCGAGAGGATGGTCC
>JACCTS010000472.1 GCA_013812245.1 Rubrobacter sp. | reverse complement strand
AGCTGTCGGTGGAGTATTCCGTTTCATGGCGATCATTGATTCATCCCGATTCGTACAACTGCCGAAGGTGCTCGTGCGAGCTTACGCCTCTTACTTTGTTCCGGGTTTGCTCGTCGGTCAGATCCAGCCTTTTGATCTCGTCACCTTCCACGATGATTAGCTCGATCCTGCCAAATTTGGGGTCTTCGCCATCCCTTCGTATCGACCCAAGTGGAGTGAGCGCGGGATACATCGGCTCGCCGAACCGCTTTACTGCAAGCAGATCGCCGAGGGGGACCTGCTCGGGTGCTCCGCCATCCGTCGGCTCGACCGTGGCCTGTCCCTGTGGGTCTGTAGCCGTCACCCGGTAGAGTGTCTTCGCTTGCGGATCGTCCCTGCGCTGCACCAGCGAGCCGTTCTGTATCGGTAGCCCATGCAGGACGGTCGTCTCCGGGATGTGGTCCTCGTACACCAGCCCGAACCGCTGGCGACGTTTCATCTCCGCGAGCGCCGCTTCCATCTCACGCCTGAGCGAACCATCCGGTACCTGAGCTACCAGGTCATCCAGCCGCGCCACCGCACCCCCGATGCATCAATCACGTAAACGTACCTACCATGTTCAGTTTACATCCATGTTCAATCAGGACGCCAACCGCGAGGCACGGGCGAAGGTCAATGTTCTTTGATTCCCGCGATGCTTGCTAAGACGGCTGCTGTGAAATTCGATCCTGACTTCTTTTGGGTCGAAAACAGCGCAACGCAGCCTAAGAAGGCGACTCGAGATCACCGTAGCCTTGACATACGAGTCGGATCAGGGGCGGGGATGCAACCCGGCCAGAGTGACCTGGACGAGCCGGCGGACTGCAGCCTCAGAAGGCAGGCTGCTGGCTGCTGTGAGGGCGTGGAGGCAATAGCTCGCGAGCTCCTCAGACGCAATATCATTCCGAACGTAGCCGGTCCCTGCGGCCTCGGTAAGCAGGTCTCGGATCATATCGATGAGCTGCTGCTGCGCCCAGGCGACGTGCTCACCTCGATGCAGGAACGCCGCGAGTTCGGTGCCATTGTACTCGCGGTGGTGGGAGATGAGGGCATAGGCCTCCAGCACAGCTTCGAGCCGCTCGGCAGCGCCGCCAGATTGGTCTCGGAGTTCGGCGAGATATTCGAGGTGGCCGGTGACGTGACGTTCGTGCCAGGCGAGCAGGATCTCTTCGATGTCTGGGAAGTACTTATATAGCGTCGCACGTCCTATACCGGTCTTCTCGGCGATCTGCGACATCGTTACCGAGCGCAGCCCGTGCTCGGCCACCAGCGCCCAAGTGGTCTCCAGGATCGCGTCGCGCACCGCACGGCGGTGCGCCTCGATCGTCTCGTTCCACAGCTTCGGCACCACTCCAGTATACACGACGACGATGACGAGACACTTTGATTTGACAGAGACATATTGTCTCGATAAACTGTTGCCTCATGAATGAAAGCCTCGACGACCACGGCGCGAGGAGAGGAGATGCACATAGCTAACCGGCCTCCCTATTCCGGTACACCACGCTGGGTGAAAGTATTTGGAATCATCGCCATCATCTTGGTCCTGCTGGTTGTCGTCATGCTCCTCATCGGCGGAGGTAGCCACGGCCCTGGTATGCACACACCGTGATGACCACGAGACCCCGCCTCCGCAAGTTCGCGCTCGCCGCGCATATCACTCTCGCTGTCGGCTGGATTGGCGCGGTCGCTGGCTATATAGGTCTCGACATTGCCGCTGCGACCAGCAAGGATGCTCAGACGTTGCGCGCCGCCTATCTTGCTATGGAGTTGATCGCCTGGTATGTCATTGTCCCGTTAGCCCTCGCCTCGCTGCTAACCGGGCTTGTCATGTCACTGGGGACCAAGTGGGGCTTGTTCCGGCACTATTGGGTCCTGATCTCACTCCTGCTGACCACAATTGCCACCGTCGTCTTGCTCGTGGAAACGCAGACAATCAGCTACTTTGCAGACATAGCGACAGATCCGACGACGTCCGGCGAAGATCTCCGCGGCCTGGGGAGCACACTGGTCCACTCCGTTGGTGGAGAAGTTGTGTTGCTCGTGATCCTGGTACTGAACGTGTACAAGCCGCGGGGCATGACCCGGTACGGGTGGCGTAAGCAGCACGAGCGGCGTAAGGTGACGCAGCCGTAGATGCAGAACGAACTGCGCGGCCGTTCTCCGCCCCGAAAGCTACCTATGGGCAGCTTCTCAACGCTGGGCTCGGGTGATCCCTGGGCAGCTTTGCCGATCTCTTGATCTGAAACTTTCCACAGCAGCGGTCTAAGGTGTTTGGGTAAAATGCCAAGCCATGCCGACGGTCTTGAGAACCGGACCTTGTCGTTTCTACTTCTACAGCCACGAGCCCAACGAACCCCCGCACGTCCATGTGGACAGAGATGATCTCTCCGCGAAATTCTGGCTGGAGCCGGTGAGCCTGGCCCGCAACCTGGGGTTCAACGCGAGGGAACT
>JACCTS010000468.1 GCA_013812245.1 Rubrobacter sp. | reverse complement strand
TGCCGTATCTAGTGTTGGCGACCTCTGCCAGTACCTGCGCTTTCGCAGCAGCGACCGCGTCGGAGAAGTCTGCGTTCGAGGTCGTTGAAAGGAGGTCTCGCAGCATCTGGGAGACCCACAGGAACAGCGGAACCTGTCAACAACTTTGAGACACCTTCCTTCGGAAATTAGTGAGTCACCTCCTCTGTTGTCGAGCGGATCTCTGGCGGGTTGATCCAAGCAGCGGTCGGGAGCTTCCAAGGACGCGGTGGCCCTTTGGGGAATCGCTCGGGGTGAGCGGCGTACGCAGCTGAGAGAACGGTTTGGCGCCGAACCTGTAGCTCCTGGGCCCGGCCGTAGTGCACCGCCGCAGGCGTCATCATCCCGATCCCAGAGTGTCTGTGATCTTCGTTGTACCAAGCGAAGAACGAGAGGCAGAAGGCGCGCGCGTCCTGCATCGACCCGAAGCGATCGGGGAAGTCCGGTCGGTATTTGAGCGTCTTGAACTGCGACTCCGAATAGCAGTTGTCGTTGGAGACGTGTGGGCGCGAATGGCTCTTGGTGACACCGAGATCAGACAGCAGCAGCGCCACCGGCTTGGACGTCATCGAGCTGCCCCGATCGGCATGGATCGTGAGCTTGTTCGGATCGACCGTCTGCTTCGCGATCGACTCCTTGATGAGTTTCTGCGCCAGCACCGCGAGCTCCCGCTCGGCAATCATCCAGCCGACCGCGTAGCGAGAGAACACATCGAGGATCACGTAGAGGTAGTAGTAGGTCCACTTGGCCGGACCGAGGAGCTTGGTGATGTCCCACGTCCACAACTGGTGGGGCCCGGTGGCGAGCAGCTCTGGGCGTCTGTGAGCGGGGTGGACGAGCTGGTTGCGGCGCTCGCCCGACTCGCCTTGTGCCGCAAGGATGCGATACATGGTTCGCTCCGAGGCGAGGTAGGTGCCTTCGTCGAGCAGCGTCGCCACCACCTCGCCGGGGGCGACGTCGCAGAACCGCTCCGAGTGCAACACGCCCAGCACCGCCGCGCGCTCGGGTTCTGACAACGCCCGGTGTTGCGGTCGCCGCGGTGTCGCCGGTCGCACCGGCTGCGGGCTCCGTCTGCGATAGAGCGTGGCGCGTTTGACACCGAGTAGCTCGCAGGCCGGCTTGGTGCCGATCACAGGGGATAGCTCGTTCACCGCGGCGATCATCAGCTCTCGGTGTCCTCGTCGGTCGTCTGCTCGATCCCCAGAAGCCGCGAGAGTTTTTTTTGGACCGAGATGATGGTCTCTGCCTGGTCAAGCTTCTTGGCCAGGCGGATGTTCTCTTTCTCGAGCTCCTCGATCCTTCTATCGCGCTGATCCTTGCCCTTGCGCCCGCGCGCTTGCCCCGCAAGCGTCCCGTCGCGGCGTTGCTTGCGCCACGCGGCGAGGTGAGAGGAATAGAGGCCCTCGCGACGCAAGAGCGCAGCGACCTCTCCGGGCTCGGTTGCCCGGTCGGCCTCCTCGAGGATCTGAAGCTTGTACTCGACGCCGTGGCGCCGGCGTTGAGCCTTGGCGGGTACCTCGGGGTCCGGGCGGTTCTCGGGCATGCCCTCAGCATGCGCGCGCGAACCCGGTCTTGTCAGCGTGATAGCCATGAAGCTGTTGCTCCTTGCTCGCCCTTCTGGGTCAGTAATTACGAGAGGAGAAGTGTCTCAGCTCATGTTGGCAGAGAGGGGTGGTCGAGTCGGGATGATCAAGGGACCGGACGCCGTTGGTCCCGTGAGCGCTGCGATATCGGGGAGACTCTGGCGATGGCCTCCTACTCGGTAAACGAAAGGGCGATGGCACGTGGCCGGCACCTGATCGGCGCCCGCCAGTATGTCCTCGAGAGCAACTGGGGAGACATTCAGCCGAGCGCGGAGGACGAGAATGCGTTCTTGCACGCGCATTCCTGGGACGAGTACGCCGAGTGGTACCTAGGGCTCACCGATGGGGCGACGGACGAGACCAAGGGCAGATACGCCTTTGTCTTCGGGGACTTTCGCCGCGTTCATCGGTCGGGCTTGATTGCGTGCCACTACCGGGCCGCCGAGTGGCGCCACAAGGAGATCGAGCTAACAGCCCACGAGCTTCTGCAGCTGCTCGACCAAACCAGCACCTGAGCACTCCGCCCCCCGTAGCCCGATTGACTCGACCACGAAAGGATCCCGGTGTGTTCGGCGGTCTCCAAAGGCGCAATTCGAATACATCTTTCGCTTCGGGGACCACTGGACGCACCATCGGCGAGTAGAAGGGGTTGGCGCTGAAATTGCACGCCGAAGCGTCGTAGGCCACCTCTAGTCTCAAGAGATGGTGGGACAGGCTGAGTTCTCTCCGGAGGAGAGAAGTGAGTGGGCCGGGCCCTCGGGTGGCATCAGTATAATGAATGTAGCCTCACAGGCTACACTTGTGGTAGTACCGTGATTGTAATCAACGTAGTCTCTAAGGCTACGTTGGAGGTACTCATGGGAAGAACTGTTCCCCCCCAGCTGTTAAGGAACGGAAACCGCATTCTCCGCCCGCGCGATGCGGGGGATCTGTTCGTCAATCCTCGGGCCGAGCTGGCGGCAATGACAGACACCGGAGCTCTTCGTAAGGTAGCCA
>JACCTS010000424.1 GCA_013812245.1 Rubrobacter sp. | reverse complement strand
CGGGCTTCTTCGAGCGCCTCGCGGGTGACTTCCCGGGACCCGGCCGCGCGGGCGCGCTCCTCGGCCAGCCGCCGCGTCCTCCCTCGGAGGAACGCCGGGATCTCCTCCAGTCCCTCCAGCGCCTCCTTGGTCCACGGCAGTTCGGTCGAAGATGGTTCCGCTTCCCGCTGCTCCCGTCTCGGACGCCGGAGGGCGTCTTCGAGGAGATCGGCCAGGACGCTGGACCCCCGGTAGCCCATGATCGGCCGCTGCACGAAAGGGTGATCCAGGACAGGCGGGCAGAGCGGGAGGAAGGGGATCCCCAGGTTGTCCGCGATCTCCCCTTCGAGGTGCGTCCCGATGAGGAGGTCCGGCCTCGAATCTTCGATGCGCGAGGCGGCTTCCTCGGGGTCGTCGGCGACGAACGCCCCGTCGGTGAAGGTGCTGGCGTGGAACAGGAAGTCCCGCTCCAGGTGCGTGAGGTACGTGCCGCACGCTCCCACCTCCAAGCCGACCTCCCGGGAGAGTGCGTAGCCCAGGCCCAGTGTGCGGGTGAAGTCCCCGAAGATTGCGGCCCGGATGCCCCGGAAGGTCTCCGGAGTCTGGAGCCTAGCATACCAGGGCAGCTTCGCCGTCGTCCCCAGCTCGTTCCACGCCGCCCGCCTAACCGTCTGCGCGTCCAGCCCGCACAGGTCGCCGACGCTCCGCAGGATCGCTCCCGTGCCGGCCGCCCCGATCATGGGCGTCGTCACCCTGGGCGTACCGAACTCGTCCTGCAAGAATAGCGTCGCCGCATCACCCGTCTCCCGGTAGATGAGCACGTTCGCCCACGCCCGTGGCAGGCGTCGCAGGTCCGAGATCGTCGCGCCGAGCGGCGCCCGCGCGTTCACCCCAACCCCGAGCAGCGAGAGCAGGCGCTTGGCCTCGTCGTACTCGGCCGCGGCGTTGGGATCGAAGAGCGGCGGCCCGAACAGGTTGACCGTGGGCGAGGGGCTCTTTTCTGCCGGGCGGGCGTGGGCACGAACGATGTCTTCCAGAGCCAGGTCCGCAGCCTCTGTCTCGCCCATGCCCACGGCCTCCCACTCGCACGCCACCAGCCTCGGGGCCCGGCCCGTCTCGTTATCCGGTAGGGCGGTGGCGGAGATGGGCTCTCCCGAGAGCAGCGCGGTCTCCGAGCGGACCACGAGAACGGCCTCCGTCTCCGGGTGGCGCCGGATCAGTTCCGAAAAGTCTCTGGCCGCGTCCCCCGGTTCCCGGGAACTTTTCGGTTTCTCCCAGACGGGGCTAATGTGGACCGGCGCCGGTTCCCCGGAACGGGCCCACGCCCCGTGGAGGGAGTGGAAGTAGCCTTCTGCCGGCAGCGCCCGCAGCACGGCGCGCACGCCCCTCATGCCCGCGGCCATCCGCAGGACGCCATGGCTCCCCGGGCCTTCGTAGACGCCGCGCAGCAGCCTCATGAATGTTTCGGGACCATCACAGGTCCAGGGCGTCCAGGGATTCGGCCCGCTCGAAGGTTCTCGCCAGCAGTTCCAGGATCCGGCGGGCTCCCGCGTAACCGTGGACACCCACCTGCCGCAGCTCCAGGGTGGTGCGGCACAGGTGGCCCCGGGCTACCAGCGGCACGTAGAGGCCCGGGCCGCAGACGACCACGTCCGGCCTGGCGGCGTCTATGCGACGGATCTGGCCTTCCCGGTCCGGCGACACGACCACGTCCACGTCGGAGCCCAGAGAGTGCAGCTCGGGCGCCAGCGCCCGGCGATCCAACCTTGGCGCCCCGACCTCGAGGACCACGGCTCCGGCGTCGGCGAGGAAGCGGGCGAGCGGAAGCTCCAGCCCCGTATCCCCGGCGAAGAAGACCCTCTTGCCCCGAACGCGGTTTCTCAAGGAATCCAGGCCCGCCCACACCTCCCTGGCGTGCGCGATCTCGCTCGCCGGCGTCCCGACGGCCGCCGAGACGTCCTGGATGAAGCGGGCCGTGCCGTCCACCCCGATGGGCGCAAGCGTCCTGACCACCTTCGCGCCCCGTTTCTCCGCTGTCCGGCAGGCCGTCGCCAGGTGCGGGTCCAGCGGCGCGACCACGGTGCCCTCGCCGATGGCCGGAAGGTCCTCGGCGGCGGGTACGCCGAAGGACACACTCCCGGAGACCGCCACCCCGGCGCGCTCCAGCTCCGGGGAGAGGTCCTCTGCGGAATCCGGCGAGGCTCCGAGCAGCACCACGGGAGTCCGCTTGGCCTCACGGTCCTCGTCCCGGTTCCGGCCGAGAAAACCGCCGAGGAGGCCGCCGCGCTTCGGGGACGCAGGATTGGCCGCCACCAGATCCGAGGTCGTCTCGCGGCACATCTCCACCAGCGCGGCCAGCGCGTGGTCCTCCAGGTCGGTCGAGAGGCAGGCGTGGGAGTCAGGGGCCGGGTCCGGGTCCACGACCTTCACCGGGATCTCCAGCCGCCTGGCGGCGAGCCGGGCCTCGAAGTCCGCGTCCACGCCCATCAACTCCGCCGAACGGCCCGCGACCAGCAGCGCCATCCGCGTCTTCGGGACGCCGGCGCAGGCTTCGATCACGCGCGACGCCACCTGCCCCTGCTCCGGCGTCTCTCCGGCGTCAAGGACGATGAAGCGGAGCCGCGAGTCGCGGGGTGTGGTGGGCGCGCCAGGAAGGACCGCGGGAAGCGTCTGGGCCAGGTACGCCTCCGTCCGGGTGCCGGCCACGATCACCAGTGCGCCCGGCAGTAGCGTGGAAAGCTCTCTTGCGGCATGCAGCGGCGAAAGAACGTCCGGTACGCCCGACTCGTTGAGGATCGTCAAAAGCCCTCCCGAGGCTCTACCGGGCTTGTCCACCTGGGGATTCGCCCGACGCGCGTCGCCGCGCTCTTCGGTGAGCCCCTAGTTTAAGGCGTTCAGGGTGTCGAGCGCCAGCGTCACCATATTGTCCACGGCGTCCTGCAGGCCCTCGTCGCTGATGCGTTCGATCTCCTCGCCGATGGTGTCAGAGACCGTCAGCAGGCATCCCGCCCGCACGCCCTCCATCGCCGCGAGGGTGAATATCGCTGCCGCCTCCATCTCTACCGCGATCACCCCGAGGCTGTTCCACAGGGCAGCCGGGTCTACTTCAGGATCGTAGAACAGGTCCGAGCTGACGATGGGACCCATAAACGTCCGCCGCCCCGCGCTCTCGGCGGCATGATGGGCGGCGTGGACCAGATCGAAGTGCGCCGCCGGGGCGTAGGGGACGCCCTGGGTGATTGAAGCCACCGTCCCGTCCTGCGGGACCGCGGCGGTGGCGACCACCAGATCCCCGAGCTGCATGTCCGCGTGGTATCCGCCGCAGGTGCCGACCCGCAGGAGGTTTTTGGCCCCGAGTTGGATCAGCTCGGTCGTCACGATGGCCGCGGTGGGACATCCCATACCCGTCGTCTGCACGGAGACCGGCTTGCCCCGATACGTGCCCGTGTAGCCGAGCATCCCGCGCTCCTCCGTCACCAGCCGCGCGTCTTCGAAGAAGTTCTCGGCGATGTACCGGGCCCGGCGGGGGTCTCCCGGCAGCAGCACGCTCTCCGCAATGTCCCCCGGTTCCGCCCGCACATGGACTGGGCTCACGCGAACCTCCTCTCCGGCCGGCCGGGAACGTCCTACGTGCTCAAGCACGATACCGACGATGACCGTGCCCGGTCGGCATTTCACAGGCCGTCAAGAATAACAGGGGGAGGCTCTACCGGCTCGCCGGAGAGGTCGAAAGCCTCCAGCACCAGCGTACCGGCCCGCCCCACATCCCGCTCGCCGTAGAGCCGCGCGACGGGTTCTCCCTCCTCGACCCGGTCTCCGGCTTTCGCCAGGATCTCGACCCCGGCCCCGGGGTCTATCCGGTCGCCTTTCGCCTCCCTTCCGGCGCCCAGGGCGAGGGCCGCGTGTCCGATGCCGAGCGCCCGAACGCCCGCGACGTAGCCGCCCCGGGGGGCCGTCACCTCCCGCACCGCGTCCGAGACCGGCAGGTCTTCGAGGGCGGTTGGATCCCCACCCTGCGCCCGCACGAACTCCCGGAGCTTCTCGAAAGCCGCGCCGGAGGAGATCGCACGTTCCACAGCAGCCTCCGGATCTTCCACGCCCTTGAGTTCCAGAAGCCGCACCGCGACGCGGCGGGCTGTCTCGGCGAGGTCCGCGGGCACTTCTTCGCCCTTCAACAGCCTCACGCTCTCTCGGACTTCGAGGGCGTTGCCGATGGCGCTCCCGAGCGGGTTGTCCATGTCCGAGATCAGGGCGGCGGCACGCACGCCGAGGTCTCCGCTCAGGCGCACCAGCAGGTCCGCAAGTTCCCTGGCTTCCTCCACTGTTTTCATGAATGCTCCCGAGCCGCGCTTCACGTCGTAGAGCAGGTACCCTGCGCCGGTCGCGGCCTTTTTGGAGACGATGGAGGAGCCGATGAGCGGCAGCGAGTCCACCATGCCCGTGGCATCGCGGAGGGCGTAGATGGCCTTGTCCGCGGGGTCGAGGTCCCCGGCCTCGATGATGGCGAGCCCGACCTCCTCCACCTGCCGCTCGAACTGCTCCCTGAAGAGGACCACCGAGAATTCTGGGATCGCCTCCAGCTTGTCTATCGTACCGCCGGTCGTGCCGAGCCCGCGCCCCGAGAGCTTGGCGACCGGTGCCCCGCAGGCCGCGACGATGGGCAGGGAGGTCAGGCTCACCTTGTCCCCGACCCCGCCGGTGGAGTGCTTGTCCACGCAATCCGGGAACGAGTATCGCTCGCCCGACTCGGTCATCGCCCGCGTCAGCGCGAGCGTCTCGGCGTAGTCCATGCCCCTGATGAAGATCGCCATCAGGAGCGCGGACATCTGGTAATCAGGAATCGTCCCTGCCGTGTAACCTTCGACGACCCCCCGAATGATCTCCTCCGAGAGTGTTCCACCGGACTTCTTGGTCTCTATCGCGTCGAGGATGATGCTCACTTCAAGAGGTCCTCCCCCGGAAGTCCGCCGCTACCGACACCGAGCCAGGCCGCTACCGTCGCGCCCACGTCCGAGAAGCCATCCCGGATGCCGAGGTCGTGGGGCTCTCCGCCGCCTGCGACGAGCAGCGGGGCGCGCTCGCGGGTGTGGTCGGTTCCCCTGAAGGTCGGGTCGTTGCCGTGATCGGCGGTGATGATCAGGAGGTCGTCTCCGGCCAGCGCGTCGAGCAGTTCGG
>JACCTS010000403.1 GCA_013812245.1 Rubrobacter sp. | reverse complement strand
GCCGTCGCCCGCTCCGTGGTTCGCCTGCTAAGGGCGGAGTTCGGGATGCACTCCCGGCTCTCGCCGGTCGGCCCGGACCGCTTCGGGCGCGCCCGCTATGCGGTGTACGCCGGGGGCAACGGCGCCCTGCAGGCGGCCGAGGAGCTTCGGGCGGCGCGCTCCGGTCTGCGGGGATTCGCCGAGAAAACCGCCTACCTGCGGGGCGCTTTCCTGGGCGCGGGCTCCGTGACCCGGCCGGGGCGCGGATACCACCTGGAGATCGTCCACCGCGACGAGGCATTCGTCCGCCGTGTGGCCGCTCTCTCGCGGGCGCCGCTCGGCGTAACCCTTCGCCGCGGACGCTGGGTCGCCTATACCCGGAGCGCCGACGGGGTGATGACCTTCCTCTCCCAACTCGGGTTGCACGATGCAGTTCTGGAGTATGAGGCCCGCGCCGTGCTCGGGGAGGCCAAGGCCAACGCCAACCGCGTCACCAACTTCGACGCGGCAAACGCCGGACGCACCGCCGCGGCCGCCGCTCGCCAGCAGGAGATTCTCGAAGCCCTCGATCCCAGCGAACTGCCGCGGGCGCTACGCGAGATGCTGGAACTGCGCCTGGAGCACCCCGACGCCTCGCTCACGGAACTCGCCCGTCTCGGGGAACTTTCCAAGAGCGCCGTCAACCACCGGTTGCGGAGGCTCGTCGCCCTCGCGGAAAAGCCCGCAGTCCGATGAGCCCGACGTATGAACGTTATAAGTGGATTCATGATTTCGAGGACGAGCCGTATCTCTTTTACGAGGAACTCGATGACGAACGGTACGCGATCAGGCGCATCGAAATCTTCAAGGACGGCAAGATTGTCCGAGCCGGTGAGGAAGATTTGGAGCGTGACCCGATGGCGCTTCCCGATCAGCCCGTACCGACCGTAGAAGAGACAAACGCTCAGGAAGAATTCCAGGCACAGGAGATCACCACGCAAGAATTTGAGGAGGCGTGACGTGCGGCGGACGATGACTAACGAGGGCCGAAACCCTGACAAGCCAGCCGTTTGTTATAAGCTAGGCGTGTTGGGCAAAATAACAAGACCGTGTACCACGAGGTGAGGAGAGACAAGTGGCAGTAAGAGTAGGTGTCAACGGGTTCGGTAGGATCGGGATGCTGGTGGCGAAGGCCGCGATGAAGCGCGGCGACATCGAGATAGTGGCCGCCAACGACCTGATGCCTTTCGATTCCCTAGCGAACCTCTTCAAGCACGACTCCACCCACGGCATCTGGGACGAGGACGTATCTTTCGACGGCAACATCCTGCGTATCGGAGACCGCGAGATCAAGACTTTCTCCGAGCGCGAGCCGAAGAACATCCCGTGGGGCGACGTGGGCGCGGACATCGTGGTCGAGTCGAGCGGTGTGTTCACCAGCCGCGATGCGGCGGCGGCCCACCTCGAAGGCGGCGCAAAGAAGGTCGTGATCTCCGCCCCCGCCAAGGGTGCCGACGCCACCTTCGTCTACAAGGTCAACCACAAGTCTTACGACCCTGACCAGCACCAGGTCGTCTCGAATGCTTCCTGCACGACCAACTGCATCATCCCGATGGTGAAGGTGTTGCAGGAGAACTTCGGCATCGAGTCGGGATATATGACGACCGTTCACGCCTTCACCAACGACCAGAGCCTGCTGGACGCGGCGCACAAGGACCCGCGCCGGGCGAGGAGCGCGCCCAGGAACATCATTCCAACCTCCACGGGCGCGGCCCGGACGGCAGGTGTGATCTACCCCGAGCTCCAGGGCAAGGTTGATGGTATGTCGCTGCGTGTCCCCGTGGCCGACGGCTCCATCACGGACTTCGTGGCCCAGGTTTCCCGCGACGCCTCCGTCGAGGAGATCAACGGCGCCTTCAAGGAGGCTGCCGGTGGCGACCTCGATGGCGTTCTCGAATACTCCGAGGCCCCGCTGGTCTCGCAGGACATCATCGGCAACGAGCACTCGTGCATCTTCGACTCCGGGCTCACCATGTCCAACGGCCGCACCGTCAAGGTCTTCGGCTGGTACGACAACGAGTGGGGCTACTCGGTGCGCACCTGCGACGTTGTCTCCTACATCGGCGACAGGCTGTAGGAAAGCTGGTCAGCCGGTCAGCAAGTCAGCAGTTCAGGTTAAGACCTTGAGTGGCGCAGGCGGGCGCTTCATGGTTCCCGCCTGCGCGCATCAGTGACGATCCTTACCCGATGCTCGAAGAAACAGTTGAAGAGCGACGGGTTGGCAGCTCGGCCCGAAAGCTGACAAGCTGAAGCGCTGACAGGCTGACAGGCTGACATGCGCCGACCGGAGGGAGGCAAAATGAACAAGAAGAGCGTCAGGGATCTGGACGTACAGGGCGAGCGGGTGCTGGTGCGGGTTGATTTCAACGTGCCGGTCAAGGATGGGCGGGTGACCGACGACACGCGGATAAGGCGCGCGCTGCCGACCATCCGGTATCTGCTCTCCGAGGGCGCGCGTCCGATCCTGATCTCACACCTCGGACGCCCCAAGGGCGAGCCAGACCCGAAGTACGCCATGGATCCGGTCGCCCGTCACCTGGGCGAGCTATTGAACCAGCAGGTGATGAAGCTCGACGCCGCCGTCGGCCCCGAGGTCGAAGAGGAACTGGAGAAATGGGACGGGCGGGGCGTTGTGCTACTTGAGAATTCCCGTTTCTACGCCGGGGAGACGAAGAACGATTCCGAGCTCGCGCAGCAACTCGCCGCGCTCGCGGACCTGTACGTAGATGACGCCTTTGGGGCGGCGCACCGGGCGCACGCCACGACCGTCGGGGTCGCGGAGTTGCTCCCTGCCGCGGCGGGACTGCTGATGGAAGAGGAGATAGATTATCTGGATACGGTGTTGCGCGATCCGGAGCGGCCTTTCGTCGCCATCCTCGGAGGCGCGAAAGTGTCGGACAAGCTCGGGGTGATCGAAAGCCTGCTGGGCAAGGCGGACCGGCTCCTGATCGGGGGCGCCATGTGCTTCACGTTCTTCAAGGCAAAGGGCTACGAGGTCGGCAACTCGCTGGTCGAGAACGACTACCTCGAAGAGGCGAAACGCCTGATGGATGAGGCCGGCGACCGGCTGGTCCTCCCGGTAGACGTGGTCGTCGCCGACCGGATGGAGGAAGGCACAGAGAGCCGCGCCGTCGAGGTCGACCGGATGCCGTCCGGCATGATGGGCCTCGATATAAGCCTCGGCACCGTCGGATTGTTCCGGGAGTACATCTCGGGCGCCAGCACCATTTTCTGGAACGGCCCGATGGGCGTGTTCGAGATAGACGCCTTCGCCGCCGGAACCGAGGGCGTGGCGAAGGCCGTCGCGGCCAGTGATGCGACGAGCGTCATCGGTGGTGGGGACTCCGTCGCGGCCGTCAGGAAGCTTGGCCTGGAGGACG
>JACCTS010000372.1 GCA_013812245.1 Rubrobacter sp. | reverse complement strand
TGAACGTGACGGAGGGAGACATCTCGCCCGGCATCCAGACCGGCTTCTGCCACGACACGGGCGGCGGCTGGTCCGAGGGAACGCTGGTCGCCCACCGCTCCCAGATCCACCGCGTCCCGGATGACGTATCCGACGAAGCCACCGTCGCCGTCGAACCGTTGGCGTGCGCCGTCCACGCGGCGCTTTCGGCGCGGCCTGGGCCGGACGAGACCACGATCGTGCTCGGGGCCGGGAGCGTGGGGCTGCTGGTCGTCGGCGCGCTCAGGCGGCTCACGGATGCCGGACGTATCTTCTGCGTCGCTAAGCACGAGCGGCAGAAGAGCGAGGCGCTCAGGCTGGGCGCGGACGCGGTAGTGCATCCGAAGGAAATCTACACGACGCTCCCGACGATGCTCGGGGCGAGCGCCCGTCGGCCCGAACTGGGGAAGCCTGTTGTGCTCGGCGGGGCGGACCGGGTCTTGGAGTGCGTCGGGTCTCCAGGGACGATGGAGGATGCGATCCGTCTGTCCCGCCCCGGCGGAGCAGTAACCCTGGTCGGGATGCCTGGCGCGAGGAGCGCGCTCGACCTCACCCCGCTCTGGCACGGCGAGGTAAGCTTCTCTGGAGTCTATGCATACGGACGCGAGGACTACGAGGGGGAGGAGACCACGAGCTTCGATCTCGCGTTGCGCCTCGCGAACCCGCTCAAGCTCGACACCCTCGTCGGACCCTGCTTCCGTCTATCAGAGTATGGAGAGGCCGTTGCCGCGGCGCGTTCGGCGGGACGGGATGGTAACGTGAAGGTGGTCTTCGATCTGAGATGAGGCTACAGGTGTCAGGAAAAGCTGAAGCCTGTGGTCTGAAACCTGAAGCCTTCAAAAGGGAGGAACACGATGAAGCCCGGTTTCATAATGATCCTTGAAAAGAACAGCCCGCCGATGATGTTCAACGCGGGGGACGGGTTCCACTACGAGAAGCTGCCGGAGGGGACGCGGGTGATCTACCCTCCCGGACCTCTTGACCCACTCCCCGACCCTGGCGTCGCCATTGAACGGGCGCTTCTCGAACCGATGGACATGGAGCCGCTGCACGATCTCCTGAAGCCCGGCATGAAGCTGACCATCGCCTTCGACGACCTCTCGTTGCCGCTACCGCCGATGCAGAAACCAGACATTCGCCAGCTCATCATCGAGAAGGTGCTGGAGAAGGCGCACGCGAAGGGCGTCGAGGACATCCACCTCATAGCAGCCCTGGGACTCCACCGCCGGATGACGGAGGCCGAGCTCACCCACTGCCTGGGGAAGAAGATCATGGGCCAGTTCTATCCCGAGTGCCTCTACAACTACGACGCCGAAGACCCTGAAGGCAACGTCCTCGTCGGGGAGACGGAGCGGGGCGAAGAGGTCACGGTCAGCAAGCGCGTCATGGACAGCGACCTGCTCGTCTACGTGAACGTCAACTACATCCCGATGGACGGCGGACACAAGTCCGTCCACACCGGCCTCTCACCGTACTCTTCCATCCGCCACCACCACACCCCCGACACGCTCTCGAATACGAAGTCCCTCATGGACCCGCCGAACTCCGCCATGCACGGATCGTTCGCCCGGATGGGCGCCATCTTCCGCGAGCACGTCAGGGTCTTCCACATCGAGACGACGCTCAACAACGCCGCCTTCCCGGCCGTCTTCGACTTCATGGCGAAGCCCGAGCACGAGTGGGGCGTGGTCACAAAGGCTAACTTCCAGGCCAACCACCGGGCGACGCGAACCGTGCCGCGTGGTGTATCTAGACGCATCTTCCAATCCATCAAGGCCCCGCACACGATGACGAGTGTGCAGGCCGGGGCAACCGAACCCGTCCACGCCGAGACCCTGAAGAAAAACTACGAGCAGATGGTCGTCCCCGTCCAGGGGCAGGCGGATGTGCTGCTTTTGGGTGTGCCGTACCTGGGACCGTACAACGTCAACTCCATAATGAACCCCCTGCTCGTCTACAATATGCTCCTCGGATATCTCTTCAACCTCTACCGGGGCAAGCCTCTGGTGAGAGAGGGCGGTGTCATCATCGGGACGCATCCCATGCCCGCTGACTTCCACAAGGTGCACCATCCGAGCTACATAGACCTCTGGAACGAAGCCTTCGCCGAGACGCACGACATACGCGAGATCCACGAGAAATACGAGGAGCGTTACGCACTCGACCCCTGGTACCGCACGCTCTACCGTAACTCCTACGCCTACCACGGCGCCCACCCCTTCACCGTCC
>JACCTS010000369.1 GCA_013812245.1 Rubrobacter sp. | reverse complement strand
CGGCCTGCGCCAGCACTGGGACTTCGAGGGACGCAGCTCGGAGAGCAGCCACGTGAGTTTCGACGAGCTCATAGTCGAGTCCTTCAAGGACGGGCATCTGAGCCGGCTGGACTCGGGCTTCTACTGGGCGCTTGAGAATAGCACCTCCAAGCGGCTATACATGCTCCTCGACCATCACTGCTCGGGAGAGGAGGGGGGGAAGGCGCGCCCGTGGGTGGTGGAACCGATGGAGCTCATGCACCTCATGCCACTCGGCAACTACGACCGGGCGTCCAAGGTTGAGCAGGTCCTTAAGCGGGCCCATGCCGAACTCCGGGGGGCCGGATACATCAAGGAACTGGAGGTGGAGCGCGGCAAGCGCAACGCGCCGCTGTCGTTGCGGTACGAGATCTCGGGGGCGTTCCATAGAAAGCGCCTCGGCGCGGAGATCGAGCGCGACCCGGCTGGTGCGATCGCGCTGGAGAAACTCGTGCAGGAGGCGGTGAGCCGAGAGGTTGCTGTGGGGCTCATCGCCGAGCACGGCCCGGACTATTGCGGACGCTACGCCGACCTCTTGCCGTTTGTCGCCAAGACGAAGCGCGGCCAGCGAGCGGGGTACCTGGTCGACGGCATAAAGAACGGCTGGCCGTGGGAGGAGCGAGTGGCTAGGCTGCCCAAGGGTGCGGCCGTCAGCGCCACGCCCGGAGTCCCCGACCCACCGCGAGACGTCAGCGCGGTCCGGTCGGCTGGGGCCAAGCGTCGCCAGGAGGGCTACGAGTGGCTCTTTGGCGAGGGCTCCTGAGCACCGTGGCGGACGTTTCCGGCGGAACGTCCGCTGCCCACGTGTTCGAGACCGCCCCCCGGCTCAAGAACGGAGCCGCTTCGTCCGGAAAGACAACCCGATGAGACGCGCCCGCCTTACGCCGCCGATCAACGCTACCGCCTGATCCGTAGTCTTATACCTAGGCGCCGTAGTAACCGGAACCGTTTGCTTCGCATCGGCCTAACTCCTGGTAATTTGATCTACGTCTGGGTGTAACGATACATAATACGCCCAGACGTAGATCCCGAAAAGGGCGTGACTTGACCCGTCCTTCCCCCATCTCGGCGCTTCCCCTCCTCCTCTCGAGGTTCGCCGTGGCCTTGCCGACATTATCCTTTACTTCCGATTTTGTCTGTCTTGGATGATTTAAAGAGGTCTGGTTGATCCTTCCTGCTTTCCTGTTTCTGTCTTACTGGAGGACCTAGGGGGAAGGTGATAGGCGTATTACGCGAACATATTATTTCCTGCTTATTATTTCCTGCTAAGTCAAACAGAGGCGTCTTGTTGCAAGAAGCTACGACGGGACATCGGGGGCGGCACGGTAGCGAGGCCCGTCCGTTCCGGAGGTGCTTGGGAAGCGGTCGTCGAGCGTCCAGCGCGGCATCCGCGCGGCAGAGCCATTCGTCTCCCGGTCCTCATAGGAGACAGGGTAACGAAAACCCACGCTGTGCGCGGCGCAATGACCGCCCTGCTCAAGCGCACCCCGACCCCGAGGAGCTGGCCGAAAGGCCGGAGGGAAACGAAGAAGCTCCTCCACGCCCTCTCGGTGCCCCCAAGCTGTGCAGCCTCTAGCGCCCCGTTCACCGCAGCACCCGAAGGGCACGTTTTCCGGCCGCGTCAAAGGCGCTGGTTAGGCAGTGTCCTGAAGCGCCTCGATATTTTCGGACTTTCGACAAACTGGAAGTTTAGATTTTTGAAAGTCCGTTTAAGGGGGCGGCGAGGCGGGCTCTCGGCAGGCTGTCGGTCGGCGCCCCGATGGGACGGTTCGGCCGTTTTGGGCCTCCTAGCGGCCAGAGGGTACAAGCGGGTCGCCGATCAGGGGCCAAAATCCCCGGATGGGGCCCTGAGAGGTCCACCAAGCGCCCAGAGAGCTGCTTTTGGTGTGCTATATCCGTCGGAGGATCGGAAAAATCCTGGGGCATTCTCGACGCAGGCTCGCCGCACCCAGACGCCGCACTCCCGCCGGCGGGCGATCCGGTCATCGGTCCGATCTATTTTGCAATTTCATAATTTCGAACTTTGAAAAGTTTGACAGTCCAAAACATGTCGGCTAAGCTGGCGACCATGATTGTGACCGTGGCAGCGTTCAAGGGCGGTGTCGGCAAGACCACTTCTGCGGTCCACCTGGCCGCTTACCTGGCCGAACGGGGCACAACGGTGCTCGTGGACGGGGACGTGAACAGGAGCGCCTCGCGCCAGGCGAAGCGGGGCGCGCTCCCATTCGCGGTCTGGGACGAGCGGCGGATCGCGATGGCGGTGAGGGAGCACGAGCACGTGGTGATAGACACCGAGGCCAGGCCTGGGCCCGAGGACCTTGAAGAGCTCGCAGCCGGGTGCGATCTGCTGGTGTTACCCTCGACGCCGGACGTGATGACGATGGAAGCCCTGTTCTTGACGGCCGAGGCCGTCAGCAAGGCGGGCGGACAGGACCGCTACAAGGTTTTGCTCACCCTGATCCCGCCTCCGCCGAACAAGAGCAAGCCGAACAGGCGAGCGGTGGAGGCGAGGAAGGAGCTGGAGACGGAGAAGGTACCGGTTTTCCGAGGGGAGGTCCGGCGCCTAGCGGCCTTTGTCCACGCCTCCGACGCGGGGGTTCCAGTTTACGAGGTCAAGGACCTGAGGGCCGCGGAGGCTTGGGCTTGCTACCAGGCCGTGGGCAGGGAGGTGACGGGCGGCGCATGAGCGAGAAGCAGAGCAGGTTCAGCGGGCTCAGGGACAGCGTGCTCGGGGACGGGGCAGAGGGAGCGCCCGCGCCGCCGGGCAGGACGGGCCGCGGTCAGTCCGGGCGCCGGCGAGGGAGGCCGCCGGGGAAGCGCAGCAACCCAGACTACGTGCAGCTCACCTGCTACGTGAGGGAGGAAAACCTCGACGACGCCAAGGAGGCCCTCATGCAGGAGAAGCGGGAGACCGGCCGCAAGAGGGACGTGAGCGACGTTATCGACTCGCTGCTTCGGTTCTACGCCCGGCAGGGGGACCCGTGGGAGCGGGTTGATAACGGCCGGGGGTGAGGCGGAAGGGACGGGAGCGCGGCTTCGGGCGGGGCCCTGCCGCTCTTTGAGACGTACGAAGACCCTTTGGTCTTCCTGCTGCACGTGTGGCTGGGCACGACATCCTGGTACGCGGCGACGCCGCGCGGCCGAGCGGGAGATCGGAGAAGACCTGCGCTCGTCTAGAACCCGCGGGGATCCGCTGTGCGCCTACGTGGCGCTCTACAACCTGGCCCAGTTGGCGCCGGCCCAGCGCGATCCAGAACGCCCCGAGCGCAAACACGACGCCGGCGACCACCGCGACCAGCACCAGCAGCCGGCTGGACCAAAGAGCACGCTCGAACATGCGCGACACCCCGGATCGCTCCCCTCCTCGTAGGACGCTTCCGGATCCTACTATACCCTTCCAAAGCCACTGCTACCCCTATTCACCGGAGTGCGTGGAAGGAAGGTTCTCCGAAGTTCGCACCGGTTCTCAGGAGATGGCATCATGTCTGAGGGTGGAAAGGGCTAACCCGCCGGGTTCTCCGGGCGGGAGGAAGGAG
>JACCTS010000098.1 GCA_013812245.1 Rubrobacter sp. | reverse complement strand
AAGAGGCGATCATCGAGAGGGAAGAAGAGCTCAAGGGCGACGGCGCGTACGGGAGCAGCACCAGCGACCCCGTCCTGCCCGCCGCGCTGGCGGAGCTCGTGGGCACGTTCATCCTGGTCTTCGGCGGCACCGCCGTCGCGGTCGCCGCCATCCTGAACCGTCCGACCGCCGGTGGGGCCTACGATTCGCTAGCGGTGGCGCTGGCCTTCGGGCTCGCCCTCGCCGCGGTGGTCGCCGCCATCGGGCACGTCTCGGGGGGGCATGTCAACCCGGCCGTTACGCTTGGGCTGGCGGCCACCGGCAAGTTCCCGTGGAAGTCGGTCCCTTACTATCTGGGTGCGCAACTCGTCGGGGCCGTGCTCGGGGCTGTGGGCACCTGGATCGCCTTCGGCGGACCGGGCAGGAGCGAGGCGAAGCTGGCGGCCACCTACCCGGCCGCCCAGAGTGTCGGAGATCTCCAGGCGCTCATCGTCGAGGTCCTGATCACCTTCATCCTGGTCTTCGTGGTGGTCGCGGTTGCGACTGACTCGAGAGCTCCAGCGGCTATTGCTCCCATCGCGGTGGGGTTCGCCCTGGCGGTCGGGGTGTTCATCGCCGGTCCCGTGACCGGCGGCGCTGTCAACCCGGTGCGCGCCCTGGGGCCGATGATCGTTGCGGGGGACCTTACAAGTTTCTGGCTCTACATACTCGGGCCGATCATCGGCGGGGTGCTGGCAGCATTCCTCTACGACCGCACCATGGCCCAGTAAGGCCCGGATCAACGGCACGAGCGTAAACGGGCAGGGTTTCCAGAGAGGAGCAGACGGATGAGCGAGAGAGAACGCACGGAAGGCAACACCGACGCGCCGAGGGCGGACACCGAGAACGGCGGAGATTCCGGCCCGCGCAGGGCCGGCGAGGTAAGGGAAGAACGGGAAGCGGGCCGCGATTCCGGCTCGGTCACAGCCTCATCGAACACCGACCGGAACGCAGATCCGGACGACGAACGCTACCGGGCGAAAGGCCCCCTCACGCAGCGCCACGAGCAGGAGGGGCAGGAGGGGCAGGAGGATCGGCGGAAGCGGCGGGAGGACGAGCTGGGCACGAGCTTCTCGAGCGTGATCTTCGGGTGGCTGACCTCGCTCGGGGCCGCCCCGATCCTGGTCGGCGTCATCGGCGCCATCGTGGCCGGGATCGTCGCGCTGCTGGGCCTCGGTGCCACCGGTGGCGGGATCGCGGGCTCCGTAGGGTTCCTGATAACCCTCTTCCTGGTGTTCCTGATCGGAGGCTACGTCGCCGGTCGGCTGGCGAGCCGCTCCGGGGCCAAGCACGGTCTTTTCGTGGCCCTGCTGGCTCTCATCCTCGTAGTGATTCTGGCGGTGGCCGGAGGAATCCTCGGAAGCACCTTCTCGAATGCCCTGAGCAACGCGGTGCCGCCTAGCCTCATGCAGAACGTCCCGACGAGCATCCCGCAGGGCCTCGGCGTCACGGCCATCATCTCGGGCATTCTCACCTTGCTCCTCCCGTTCATCGGCGGAGCGGTAGGAGGCGCCTGGGGAGCCAGGACCGGCCGCGACCGACCATAGCAGCAACGTAGCAGACAGCAAGGAAACAGAAAGAGGAGTAAGAAATGCAGGCAGTAACGCAATCACTTTCGGAGGGGCTCGGCGCCATTCTGGCGGCCCTGCCGGCGCTTATCGGCGCCATCATCATCCTCATCATTGGCTTCATCATCGCCAAGGTGCTTCAGGGCGTCACCACCAAGCTACTCCAGAGCATGGGCTTTGAGGGCTGGATGGAGAAGGGCGGCATAAAGCAATTCTTCGAGAGGTCCCAGACCCAGCAAACTCCGCTCTCGATCATCGGCAAGCTGATCTTCTGGCTGGTGTTCTTCATCGCCATCACCATGGCTGTGGACACCCTGGGGATCTCGGCGATCTCGGACGTTCTGGCGCAGTTCATCGCCTACATACCGCAGGTCATAGCCGCCATCCTGATCCTGGTACTTGCCACCCTGCTGGCAACCTTCGTGGCGGGAATCGTCCGGGGGGCCACGGGGAGCAACGTCATCGGCAGCGTCGCGCAGTACGGCATCATCGTATTCGCGGCCTTCGCGGCCCTGACCCAGCTTGGGATCGCCCCGGAGCTTATCGCCCCGACGTTCCTGATACTGCTCGGAGCGGTCGCCCTGGCCGCAGCCATAGCGTTCGGCCTCGGCGCCCAGGGTACGGCCCAGGAGTTGGTCCAGAAAGCCTACGATAAGGGCGATGAGACCAGGCAGCAGGTCCAGCAGCACCAGCAGGAGCAGCAGGGCGACTCCAACG
>JACCTS010000365.1 GCA_013812245.1 Rubrobacter sp. | reverse complement strand
GAATACGGGATCGGACGCCGCCGCCATCGAGACGCGGGCGGAGCGGGTGGATGGCGGATACCGAATCTCCGGGCACAAGCAATGGGTCACCAACGGGCGTGTCGCCGGGACCATGATCCTCTTCGCCCGCGCACCTGAAGGCGTGACCGCCTTCGTCGTGCCCATGGATGCGGAGGGCGTCTCGTTCGGCAAGCACGCGGAGAAGATGGGCGTCATCTCGGCGACCACGGACGATGTGTTGCTGGACGATGTCTTCGTGCCGGATGAGGACCGGCTCGGGGAGGAGGGGAAGGGACTCCGGGTTGCGCTCGGTACGCTTGACCCTGGCAGGATCGGGATAGCGGCGCAGGCCGTCGGCATCGCAGAGGCCGCCTTCCGGTACGCGGCCGGCTACGCCTCCGAACGCACCACCTTCGGCAAGCCTATCGCCGATCACCAGGCGATAGCATTCAAGCTGGCTGACATGCAGACAAAGATCAGGGCCGCCCGCCTCCTCGTCCACGAGGCGGCCTGGATGAAGGATGAGGGGATGCGCGTAACCGAGGCCGGAGCCCGTGCCAAGCTGTACGCCTCGGCGGTGGCGAAGGAGGTTACGGATGAGGCGGTGCAGGTACTCGGCGGGCGCGGGTACATGAAGGACCATCCCGTCGAGCGGCATTACCGGGATGCGCGGGTCACGGAGATCTACGAGGGCACCTCAGAGATACAGCGGCTCGTGATCTCACGCGGCATCCTGCGCGAGCACGCCGAATCCCTCGAAGCTCCAGGCGGCGTCGAGGAGTCGCGGCCCGTCGTCGGCTGATCCGCCGGATTGAATAACGGTGCGTGGACTGTATACTCATCCTGCTGCGTAAAAGAGAAATACGTCCACGATTCTTGAGACGCCGGATGTTCAAAGGGCGTCTCGTTTTTGTGTCATGTGCTTGTCCCTCTTCACCGAGCGGTCGCCCACGACGTTTACTCCTTATGGTGGCGCGACTACAGGCAAATAGAGGAAGGACTACAGAACATGACTATGACCTTACCCGAGGCTACCCGCGCCTCGTTCGAGGATTTCCCCGTCTCCGGCAAGGTGCGAAAGGCCGTTGCCGACCAGGGCTGGGAGATCCCGACCCCTATACAGGAACTTGCGATCCCCGCGCTGCTCGATGGCGAGGACGTTGTCGGCCTCGCGCAGACCGGGAGCGGCAAGACGGCAGCCTTCGCCATACCGCTGATCGAAGCCATGGACCCGAAGGTTCGCGGCATTCAGGCGCTGGTGATCGTGCCGACGCGGGAGCTGGCCTCGCAGGCCGCGACCGAGCTGAAGAGCCTCTCCCGCTACAATCCGGTTCATCCGGTCGTCCTCTGCGGAGGAACGTCTATCAAACCCCAGATCAACGCTCTCCGCGGTCGGTCTACCAGGGTCGCCGTCGGCACGCCGGGACGCATCCTCGACCATCTCCAGCGCGGGACCCTGCGGCTCGGTTCGGTGAAGTACCTGGTGCTGGACGAGGCGGACCGGATGCTCGACATGGGCTTCGCGCCGGACGTGGGACGCATCCTGTCGCATACGCCGGACGGGCGCCAGACGGCCCTCTTCTCGGCCACGATGCCGAAGGAGATCCGGGGCATCGTCAAGTGTCACATGCGCTCGCCCCGCTGGCTCTCGGTCGAGTCGGATGCCCCGACCGTGGATACCGTCGAGCAGGTCTACTACCGCGTCGTGGGGCGCGACAAGACAAACGCCCTGCGGACCATCATAGACGGCGAGGAGAACCCCCTGGCGCTGGTCTTTCGCCGGACCAAGCACGGGGCGACGAAGCTCCACCGCCAACTTGAGCGGCAGGGGTACAAAGTGGGGCTCTTGCACGGCGGGAAGAGCCAGTCGCAGCGCACGAAGGCGCTGGCGGCGTTCGATGGCGGGCGGACCCGGATCCTCGTGGCGACCAACGTGGCGGCCCGCGGCCTCGACATCCCGGACGTCTCGCACGTCATCAACTACGACCTGCCCGAAGACGCGGATACCTACGTCCACCGCATAGGACGCACAGCCAGGGCCGGCAAGGCCGGCGTCGCGGCGACGCTCATCGGCGATGCAGAGGTCAAGGAGTTCGACAAGATCAAACGCTCCCTACCCGTGAAGGTCCGCGAGGTCAAGCTTCCCGCCTAGCCCTCGACGCCAGACGTCGAGTCCGGTGAGAATCCGGGGGTAGCGGCGTAATTTCACGGTAGCTGTCTCGTACGAAGCCCGCCTATCGCTTATGCTACAGTCCCGGCAAGGGATTGGATACGCGGGAGGAGCGTGCGTGGACACCAGGAAGGGCGCCAGGAGCCGCTGGGAAGAAGCATACGAAAAGGCCGCCGAGCGTGAAGCCGAGTTCTCGACCATGTCCGGCGTGCCGGTCAAGCCCCTGTACACCCCCGAGGACGCGGAGGGTGACTACGACGAAAAGCTCGGCTACCCCGGTGAATATCCGTACACCCGCGGCGTCTACCCGAACATGTACCGCGGTCGGCTTTGGACCGTGCGCCAGTTCGCCGGATACGGGGACCCTGAGGAGACTAACAGGCGCTTCAAATACCTTCTGGATCACGGGCAGAACGGCCTCTCCGTAGCCTTCGACATGCCAACCTTGATGGGGTTGGATAGTGATTCACCGCTCTCGCTCGGCGAGGTCGGGACGGAGGGCGTCGCCGTGGACTCGCTGGAGGACATGGAGTTGCTCTTCGACGGCATCCCGATGGACGAGGTCTCCACCTCCATGACCATCAACGCCCCGGCGATGGTCCTTCTCGCCATGTACGTAGTGGCTGCTGAGAAGCAGGGCGTATCGCCGGACCAACTCGCAGGCACCAACCAGAACGATATCCTTAAGGAGTACATCGCCCAGAAGGAGTGGCTCTTCCCGCCGGAGCCTTCGATGCGCGTCTTCAGGGACATGCTCGTGTACGCCACAGAGCACATGCCGAAGTGGAACACCGTTTCGATCAGCGGCTACCACATCCGCGAAGCTGGTTCGACGGCCGCCCAGGAGCTCGCCTTCACCCTGGCCGACGGCTTCGCCTACGTGGAGGCCGGCATCGAGGCGGGGCTCGACGTGGACGACTTCGCGCCGCGTCTCTCGTTCTTCTTTAACTCGCACATAGACTTCTTCGAGGAGATCTGCAAGTTCCGCGCCGCCCGCCGCATCTGGGCCACCGTGATGAAGGAGAAGTACGGCGCGAGGGACGAGCGTTCCCTGCGGATGCGCTTCCACACCCAGACCGCGGGCGTTTCCCTTACCGCCCAGGAGCCGTACAACAACGTGGCCCGCACAGCCTTCGAGGCGCTCGCAGCCATCCTCGGCGGGACCCAGAGCCTGCACACCAACTCACTCGACGAGGCGCTCGCGTTGCCGACGGAAGAAGCGGTGCGCGTCGCCGTACGGACGCAGCAGATAGCGGCGCTGGAGACCGGGGTGACGAATGCGATAGATCCGCTCGGTGGCTCTTACTTCGTCGAGGCTTTGACGGACGAGCTAGAGCGGCAGGCGTACGACTACTTCCGCCAGATAGACGAGATGGGGGGTATGATCCGGGCGATAGAGGACGGCTTCCCGATGCGTGAGATCGCCGACGCCTCAGCCCGCTATCAGCGCGAACTGGAAGAGCAGAAGCGCCACATCGTCAACGTCAACATCTACGAGCCGCAGGACGAGAAAGACGTGGAGACCCACCGCCTCCCGCCCGAGGTCGCCGAGCGTCAGCTAAATCGTCTCAAAGAGTTGAAACAAAGACGCGATAATGACGAGGTCGAGCGATGCCTCGAAGACCTGAAAGAAGCGTGCCGGGGCGGGGACAACACGATGTACCCGATCATCGAGGCCGTGCGGGCGTACGCCACTGTCGGGGAGATCAGCGTCGCTATGCAGGAGGTCTTCGGCGATTATCGGGAGACACCGGCGATCTAGGACCAAACAGGAGGCAAGTTGCAGACCGAGCTTGAACGGATCCAGTTCATTGGATTCAGGTCTGCTGGAAGCTGCATATTCCTCGATGGCAAACTAGCCTTTGAGTTGAACGAGCTTGCTGATTCCAGGAATGTCCTGTATGCCTTTGCCGTAGATGGGCGTCTCACGTACATTGGCAAGACAGTGCAGACGCTTCGGCAGCGTATGGCGGGTTATAGAAATCCTGGCCCAACACAGCCCACAAACATAAGAAACAACGGCAATATTAGGGACAGCCTAGCGCAAGGCAAACGGGTCGAAGTTTACGCGCTGTTAGACAACGGATTATTGCATCACGGAGGCTTTCACGTGAACCTGGCGGCAGGTCTTGAAGACAGTCTAATTCGTGAGCTAAAGCCACCTTGGAATGGAGGCCAGAAAGAACTGTCTCTCCAAGAGATGCAGCCGGTGAGTTAGAAGGTGCAGTTCGACCGAAGAGCACGAAGACCGAGGGCCAGATCCAGGGCTCCTACCGCAGCGCTCCGGTAAGATGAAGCTTCTCAGACTGTCAGCAAATCCCGACAGCCGATTAGCTGAAGTGCTGATCGTTTACCGAGAGGAAGGAGGCGTTCTTGGGTTGGTTGGAGCGTGATGGGGGCGCAGGGAGATTGGACCTGAAGGTTCGTCCATTACAAGCACGAGATGACGGACCCATCTCCAAAGCCTTCGCGGCCATCGGCTGGAATAAGCCCGCGCCGCAGTACCGTCGCTACTTCGCCGAGCAACAGTCGGGATGCCGCGAGGCGTTCGTAGCGTCCTTGGACGACGAGTTCGTGGGATACGCCACGCTCGTCTGGCAACCAGACTACCCACCTTTCCGGGAGGCAGGCATCCCGGATATACAGGATCTCAACGTGCTGCCGAGGTTCCAGCGCCGGGGGATTGCCTCGCACCTGATGGACGAGGCGGAACGGGTGGCGGCCTGTAGTTCATCCGTGGTTGGCATCGGCGTGGGCGTGACGGAAGACTACGGCGCCGCACAACGCCTGTACGTGCTGCGTGGCTACGTTCCGGATGGACGCGGGCTGTGACATCGGGAGACGGTCCCGTCCGGCTTGTACAAAGAACGACGGTGGATGATGAAACGGTTCTATTCTTTACAAAGTCTCTGACCGGACACTAGATCCCACCCTCTTGACCGGGCTCGTTGTAGTGGTCCTGTGGCGGTATGCGAACGCGGGACGCCTGCTGGAGTGGTGTATCCAGGCCTGAGCCCACAGGATATTCGATGCACAGATCGGATCTCGCTGGCGCTGCCGACGGCTCCGCGTTCCCTTGGTCATCGCGACCTTCTATACTCAGGGACCGTACCCGCCGCCGCCCGGCGTGCGGACCGTGACCACGTCGCCCGGTTCGAGTTCCCGGCCCGTCTTCGAGGGTAGCTCTTCTTCGTTCAGAAGGTTACTGCCGGGCTCGCCGGGCTGGCCGCCCGCCACGCCTCGCGGACCGTGGCGGCGGCGGTCGGTGAGGAGGGAGAGGGTGGCGGGCTCCAGGACGCGCACGGAGCGCACGATGCCGTCGCCGCCCCGATGCTCGCCCTTGCCGCCGGAGCCGTAGAGGAGCTCGTAGCGCTCGACGCGCATCGGATACTCCAGCTCGAAGGCTTCCACGGGGGTGTTCAGCGTGTTGGACATGCCGACGTGGACGCCTGAGGGACCCGGGCCCTTCGCGCTCGCGCCCTGGCCGCCGCCGATGGTCTCGTAGTACGTCCAGCCACTGTCTCTGGAGCCGCCGATGATCAGGTTGTTCATCGTGCCCTGGCCCTGCGCCGGTATCCTCTCCGGTGCGAAGCCGGAGAGGGCTGCGAGCACCACGTCGGCGATGCGGTTGCTCGTCTCGACGTTGCCCGCGACCACCGCCGAGGGACTCCCGGCTTTGACCAGGCTCCCCTCGGGGGCGCGGATGTCGAGGGGCGCGTAGGTGCCGGCGTTGGCCGGAACGTCGCCTGGCAGTAGGACGCGCAGGGCGAAGTAGCAGGCCGAACGGGTCACGGCAAGGGGACAGTTGACGTTGCCCGCCACGGCGCCGGAGGTGCCGGAGAAATCTATCGTCATTGTGTCGTCCCTTATCTCGACGCTCGCCTCGATGGGGATGTCGTCGTCCGTGATGCCGTCGCCCTCCAGCACGTCTTCGGCGGAATGCCGGCCGTCGGGGAGTTCCCGGATGGCCCCGCGAGTGCGGCGCTCGGTGTAGGCAATGACCTCGTCGAAGGCGGCGAGGACGGTGTCCCGGCTGCGGCGCTCGATCAGTTCTACGAGGCGGGTCTCGGCGATGCGGTTGGCGGCGATTTGGGCCCGCAGGTCTCCGCGCCGGAGGGCGGGGGTGCGGACGTTGGCTAGGATGAGGTCGAGGATCTCCCCGACGTACTCGCCGCCCTGCATCAGGCGTACCGGCGGGATGATGAGGCCCTCCTGGAAGATCTCGCGCGACCCCGAAGGCATCGAGCCTGGGCTCATCCCCCCGACGTCGGAGTGATGGGCCCGCGTGACGGCGTAGCCGACGATCTCTTCATCGAGGGATACCGGGGAGACCAGCGTTATGTCCGGCAGGTGGGTGCCGCCTGAGTACGGGTCGTTGAGGGCGAACACGTCGCCGGGCTCGGGGTCTTTCTCCATGACGGCGACGACGGCTTCAGGCATGGCGCCGAGGTGGACGGGGATGTGCTCGGCCTGGGCGACCATGCGTCCTCGGGCGTCGAAGAGGGCGGCGGAGCAGTCGCGGCGCTCCTTGATGTTCGAGGAGTAGGAACCCCGGATCAGGACGGCACCCATCTCCTCAGCGATGCCGGAGAACGCGCTGGCCAGCACCGAGAGCGTTACCGGGTCGAGCTTTCTGTCAGGCATTTTCCCGCTCCAGGATGAGCGTTCCCACCTCGTCTATCCGGCCCCGCCACCCGGGACGGACCACGCAGGTCGCCTCGGCGAACTCGACGACCGCCGGGCCCTCAACCTCCGAGCCGCGGCCCATCCGGGTGCGATCCATGACCGGTACCTCCGTCCACTCCCCGTCGAAGTTGGCCTTGCGGCGCCCGCGTTCGGCGTCTGCTTCCGGCTCGGATTCTTCCAGCCCCGGCTTCTCCACGGAGACTGTGGCCGTCAGCCGCAGGTTCACAAGCTCCACTTTTTCTCCGTCCATACGGTATCCGTAGCGGCGCTCGTGGGCGTCGTGGAACCTGGCGGCCAGATCTTCGAGATTCTCAGCGTCATCGGCCTCAACCATCAGCTCGAAGGACTGTCCTCCGTAGCGGAGGTCAGCCCTTCGGTGGAACTCCGGGGAGTCGAGGTCCTCTGACGCCCGGTCCTCCAATTCTCCGAAGGTGCTCTCCAGGTCCTTGCGGTCCAGGTCGTCCAGGGACGCGAGGAGCGGGGTGACGTAGTCGCGACGGAGATCCGAGACGGCGAGGCCCAGGGCGCTGAGGACGCCGCTGCCTTTGGGGACGAGGACCGTCTGCATGCCGAGTTCCTCGGCCAGGGAGCAGGCGTGCAGGGGACCGGCGCCGCCGAAGGCGACCAGGGCGAACTCGCGGGGATCGAGGCCGCGCTCCACGCTTATGACGCGCAGCGCCCCGACCATCTCCGTGTTGGCGACCTGCACCACCCCGAGCGCGGCCTTCAGGGCGTCCATGCCGGCCTCTCCGCCAACCCTTTCGAGGGCCTCGGCGGTTCGTTCGCGGCCCAGGGTGACCTCGCCGCCCAAAGTGGCGCCGTCCTGGAGGTAGCCGAGGAAGAGGTTGGCATCGGTGACAGTGGGCTCCTCGCCGCCTTTGCCGTACGCGGCTGGGCCGGGATCGGCGCCGGCGGAGTGGGGGCCGACGCGCGGGGCGCCGCCCGCGTCCACCCAGGCCACCGAGCCGCCGCCCGCGCTGACGGTGTGCACGTCGATCATGGGCAGCTTGATGGGGACGCCCGCGACCGTGGACTCGGTGGTCGTGAGCGCCTCGCCTTCCAGGATGGGGGCCACATCCGAACTGGTCCCGCCCATGTCGAAGGTGAGGAGATTTCGGTACCCGCTCTTCCCCGCTACGTACGCTGCGCCGACCACCCCGCCAGCCGGCCCGGAGAGCACGCAGGCCGCCGCGCCACTGGCGGCGGTGGATAGCTCCACGACGCCGCCAGAGGACTGCATCACCAGCGGCTCCGGCATCCCCGCGCCCTCGACCTCGCTCCCGAGGTTCGAGAGATACGCGGCGAGACGGGGTCCGAGATAGGCGTCGGCGGCCGTGGTGGAGAACCGTTCGTACTCCCGGAACTCCGGCAGCACCTCGCTGCTCAGGGAAATGTGGGCGTCGGGCAACTCCGCACGGAGAACTTCGCCCACGCGCCGCTCGTGCTCCGGGTGGGCGAACGCGAAGAGCAGGCAGACCGCCACGGCTTCGACCTCCGCTTCCTTCAGGGCAGCGACAGCCTTCTCCAGGCTGCCTTCGTCCAGAGCTTCGATCTCCCCTTCCGGCCCCATCCGCTCGCGGACGGTGAAGCGCAGTTCGCGGGGGACGAGCGCCGGAGGCCGGTCTATCGCCAGATCGTAGAGAGAGGGGCGGTTCTGGCGGGCTATCTCCAGAACGTCCCTGAAGCCCTCGGTGGTGACGATAGCTGTTCTCGCGCCCCTGCGCTCCAGCAGGGCGTTGGTGGCGACCGTCATGCCGTGGGCGAATGCGGCGACGTTTCGGACTTCGATCTCAGCCGTCCTGACGCTGTTCATCACGCCCTCCGACTGGTCCAGCGGGGTGGAAGGAACCTTCGCGGTGATGATGTCGCCTCCGCCAAGGGCGACGAGATCCGTGAACGTTCCGCCCACGTCCACGCCGAGGCGGAGGTCGTCCATCAGTTACCCTTGCTCGGCGACGAGCCGGCGTTCCTCGGGGTCTTTCTCGTAGATGTCCTTGCGGTAGGTCTCGGCGGCGAGGGCGTAACAGACGACGCTCAGGGCGCAGAGGGCCGCTATGTAAGCGGAGATCAGGAGCGATCCACCCGCAGGATAGAGCAGGGCGGCGATTATCGGGGCGAGCGCGCCGCCGAAGACGCCGGAGACCTGGTAGGCGAAAGAGGCCCCCGAATAGCGCACGCGGGTGCCGAAAAGCTCCGCGTAGAAGCTGGCCTGCACGCCGTAGACGGCGGCGTGCCCGAGCGAAAGCCCGATTACGAGCGCCACGATGATTAGGAAGGTGGACTTCGTGTTCAGCAACCCGAAGAACGGAAAGATCCAGATCCCCATGAAGGCAGCGCCAGCCATCAATAGCGGCCTGCGCCCGTACCGGTCAGAGAGCCCTGCGAAGAAGGGGATGGTGAAGATCTCGATGAGGGCGGCTACCGAAACCCCGACGAGCGCCACGTTCTGCGACAGGCCGAGGTTGGTGGCGACGTGCGTGAGCGAATAGAAGGCGATGATGTAGAAGGCGGCGTCTATGCCGATGCGGGAGCCCACGCCAATGGCCACGTTCTTCGGGTACGTTCGCAACACGTCCACGATGGGAGCGCGGGCCTCCGTCCCCGACTCGCGTACCCTGGAGAAGGCCGGGCTCTCGTAGATCCTGAGCCGAATGAAGAGCCCAAGCACGATCAGGACTGCGCTCAACAGGAACGGCACCCGCCAGCCCCATGCCCCGAACGCGGCGTCCCCGAACAAGGACGAGACCAGGGCGAAGACGCCCGTCCCGATCACCAGCCCAGCGGGCACCCCCATCTGGGGCCAGCTACCGTTCAGACCGCGCCGGTCCTCCAGCGAGTGCTCGACAGCCATCAGTACCGCGCCGCCCCACTCGCCGCCCAGGCCGATCCCTTGCAGGATACGCAGCGTGACGAGCAGGATGGGGGCCAGTATCCCGATGGTCTCGTAGCCAGGGAGGCATCCTACCAGGAAGGTCGCGGAGCCCATGATCAGGAGCGTCGTCACCAGCATAGTCTTGCGCCCGATCCTGTCCCCGTAATGCCCGAAAACTACGCCCCCGAGCGGCCTAGCGACGAAGCCGACGGCGAACGTGAGGTAGGAGAGGATGGTCCCCGCCGTCTCCCCGAAGCCGGGGAAGAATACGTCGGGGAAGACCAGCGAAGCCGCCGTGACGAAGATGAAGTAGTCGTACCATTCTATGGTGGTGCCGATGAAGCTCGCCACGACCACCTGCCGGATCGAGGTCGGCATCCCCGTGTTCTCGCCGCCTAGTCTCTCCATGTTCGCCCCCGAACCTTCACGTGTTTCGGGAAACATAGCCCGCGAGGGGTCATCTGGTCAAGCATGGAAGACGCGCCGCTACTCCCAGCTGCCGCCTTTCGCTACTTCCGTGTGCTGCCCGAGCGTCGGCGGTGGGCGTCGTATCGGTAACCGCTCGCCATCCACCAATACAGGTGAGGCGAGCATCCTCAGTGAACCTGCCGTGGGATGTTCCACTTCCCGCAACATGCCGGAGCCCAGCACGTGCCCGTCCTCGAACACGCCGGCGAGCGTATTCACCGGCCCGCACGGCACGCCGGCCTCTCTGACCTTCTCGACCCACTCGCCGGTGGCGCCTTTCGAGAATGCTTGCTGGAGGATCTCCACCAGATCCTCGCGGTTCTCCACCCTGGACGGGTTGGTGGCGTAGCGTTCGTCGTCGGCGAGGTCTTCGCGGCCGATGGCCCGGCACAGGTTCCGGAACTGGGTGTCGTTGCCGACGGCGACGGCGAAGTTCCCGTCCGAGGCGGCGAAGGTCTGGTAGGGGACTATGGTGGGGTGGGCGTTGCCCATGCGTCCCCGGTCCTCGCCGGAGACCAGGTACTCCTGGGCGCGGTTGGCGAGCCAACTGAGCGTGCTCTCGAAGAGCGGGACCTCGATCCTGGCCCCCTCTCCGGTCTCCGAGCGCCGGCGCAGCGCCGCCAGGATAGCGGTGGCCGCGTGCAAACCGCAGACAATGTCCGCGATGGCTACCCCGACCTTGGTCGGCTCGCCACCCTCGGAGTCGGGGAAGCCGGTGATACCCATGACGCCGGCCCTCGCCTGCACCAGAAAGTCGTAGCCGGGCCGGTCTTCGTCTGGGCCTGGGCCGAAGCCGGTTATGGAGCAGTACACGAGGCCAGGGTTCGTCTCCTTGAGTGCTTCGTAGCCGAGCCCTAGCCCCTCCAGGGCGCTGCGCCGCCAGTTCTCGACGAGTACGTCGGCGTCCGCGGCGAGTATCTTCACGCGCTCCAGACCTTCCGGTGTCTTCAGGTCCACGCCGGCCGAGCGTTTGTTGCGGTTGATGGAGAGGAAGTAGGCTGACTGGCTGTCGTCGCCCTCTCCGACGAAGGGCGGTCCCCAGTGGCGGGTGTCGTCGCCGCGTTGGGGGTGTTCGATCTTGAGCACGTCAGCCCCGAGGTCGGCCAGCGCCATCGTCGCGTACGGGCCGGCGAGGACCCGTGAGAGGTCGAGTATTCGGATGCCTTCCAGGGGTAGCGACATCAGGGCTTCACTCCTGATACTCCAACACCACTAGCGGCGGGGGCCACACGGCCAGAATCGGCCAGCGGCTCGCGGATCTTGCCCGGTTCATCGACATCAGGCCAGAATGAATCGTCAGGATAGTTCACAATCTTATTCTCTGTACCGCTGAGGATCGCTGAACAAAGGGTGCTCATTCCATCGCAAACAGGGTGGGAACGGTGTGGTTCGAAAGCTCCGCGCTTATTTGAGGCAAGTTGTCGATGAGGGCGCTGGCGGATGTATTGCCAAGCTCTTTGGGCTCGATCTTGTGCAATCCGCCACCGTATACTCGGCCTTCTCCTATCAAGGCTTCCGGCGTTATGCTATTCAGTGCCGCCCATACCAGCCTCAGCAACTCGGGATCACGGTCGAGTACGCGGCCCAGGATCGGTTTGGGGTAGAGCAGAAGGTAAACGTTGGGTGCTGTCGCATTGGAGTGATTCAACAAGAAACGAAAGAGCTTACCGTCCGTGGCTCCCCGACGATTCATATACGTGCAGAGAAACGGCGCCGGAGGACGTTTCTCTTGTGAGTACCAGGGGCTGCGGTGCTTGCACAAATAACGCTCGCTGATGCCGGCTTCAACGCCTTCCTGCAAGTAGCGCCAAAGATCGGGATAGGAAGACCTCACCACGCTTTCGGGTAAGTCGCATGAGAGCAAGAACAACTTGCGTTCCAGGAGAGGGTCTCCTTTATCGTCGCTTCCGACTTCGTCTACGGGAAGGTAACGCGGACTTGGCAGTACGGGCATCAAGAACTGCTCCGGCAGCCGGCGCCTTCTCGCATCTTGCGGCTTCAACACAAAGAAATCGTTGGCTCCGGTCGCAATGCCCCGCTTGATGTAGAACAGATCCCCCAGATTGGTTGTGGTAGGCACATGAGACTCCGCCGTGGTTGAGAGAGGAAAAGCGGTCCACTTAGCGGAGTTGCGTAGAACTTGAGACGTGATCATGCCTGACGTCTTGGGGTTCAGGAGGGTGCCTCCAAAGGTGAATTCGACCGAATGAGAAGCTGGAGGAATGGAGTTTTCAAACCAGAGCACTGTAGAAGAGACGAGGGCATCTTCAAACTGCGCCTCTGTCGGGTCAAAACGATGTACCCGGAGCAACTTTACTTTGTCGAGTAGATAGTCTTTGATCTTTCCACCGTATCCGACATCCATGAACTCGCTGGGAATCAGCCATCCGGCCACGCCATCACTCGCCATCCAAGCGTGGGATAGAAGCAAGAAATAACAGTAGAGTCCCGCCAAGCCGCTCACTTTTACTCCGGCAATCCTTTTCGCCGCTTGCTGGAGTCGCATCTTCTCTTCCTTGCCTATGTAATGGTGCCGAACATACGGAGGGTTGCAGATCAGCAGGTTCGCCTTCTCAGTGTCGCTCAAAGGCGGTGCTGCCTTGGTGAAGTCGGCGATATTGACTCGAATCGGGGTTCCATTCCATATCCTTGCAGCCTCCTCGCCGTACAAGGGGTCTACTTCATAGCCTACCGCTGAAGCTACTCTTTCTGACGAGTATGTTCTTCGCAATGCCGAGTAGAAAGAGCCCGTGCCGAGGGCTGGATCGAGAAACCGTACGAGGGAGTTCGGTGGCAATACTCGCCTTGAGCATTCGAGTATCTCGGAGGCGAAGGCGGTAGGCGTTGCGAACTGGCCGAGCCTGTTACGTTCGGTTGGGGTTTTGGACCGGTCGAGTTTGACTTGGGCTTCGAGTCGCGCGAGTTCCATGTCGTCGAGAACTTCCATACTCATATCCCTAGCTCGGCGAGGTCGTCCATCCGATGCTCCCACACCCAATCTATGCCCTCGGCAGCCTCGTACCCGAGGTAGCCCGCATCGAAGTATCCACATAGGAAAAGCACGAAGCGAACGGTGTCACCATAGCTCCTCTTTAGTTGGGCGAACTTGGTCGCCTCCTCTTTGCGACGTTTGTTGGTGTTGGCGTAATCACCTGCAGATTTGGCTTCGATCAATAGTGGCAGATCTTCGGGCTTCGACACATGAGGCATCACCACGACATCGATGGGAATGTTGATCCGTATCGTGCTTGCGTCACGTTCCACGAACACGTTAAGCCTGAACGAGAAAGTGCCCAGTTCCATTTCGTCGAACCGAAGCCCTTGACCGGCGCCGATCCTGGAATAGCCTCGTGCTTCGAGCCAACGTTCTATTGCAGCAAGTTGTCTATTCTCCTGCGCGTTACGAACGATTGGGTCGGCTTGCGCACCGCAAAGACGGTCGGCGACCACAGTGGCAGCTCGGCGAACGTCGGCTTCGGACGGTTCCCTACGCTCCGCGATCCAGGGGAAGATGCCATCATCTACGAGCTTACTTATTACCTCGCTCAATTTCCCCAAATTGGCGTCAAGTTCTTCAGCACCCATGCGTGTTGGGAGACGCCCTTCTTCCAACGTCTTGACGAGGCCACGAGGCACGCCAGCCAATCCTACCAGTCTGTCCCGAGCTATCGGCGGTGCGGTTGCCATGCGGAGCATAGCTAGGACTTCCGGGCTGCTGCGAAAAATCGATGAGCTTACCTCCATCAGGTTCGAGGTTTGTTCCAAGGCAGATTCGACTTGCTCAGTGGCTTCGACCCGCTGGGTACGATACGCTTCTGGCGCGAAGCGCATGAACCACTCGTTATAGAAATCCACCGAGCGGAGGGTGTCTGCCTTCCATAGATGTGGTTTATCTGCATTTACTGGCAAGGGTGTAGCCTTTCACAGCCTCAGACAATATTACTCTACAAATTATCGAGCAGGCTATGCGAATAGCTGACGTACGGGCCGGCGAGAACCCGTGAGAGGTCGAGCACCTTCACGCCTTCGAGGGGGAGCATGGCGCGGCGGCTACGCGAGCATGTCGTTCTGGGAAACGACCTTCGACGGGGTGAGCCGGACGAGCAGCTCTCCGGCGACGGCGTTGCGGCGTCCGAATGCTTCGGCCCGGTCTTCACCCACGTAGCGCGCGGCGATGCGGGTGGCCCACTCCAGACCTTCCTCCGGGGCGTCGGCGCAGTCTTTGTACGAGACGTTGCCCTCGATCATGACGAACGCGAATGGGGGTGTGGGATCGTCCACGCTCAGGGCCACGCGGCCCTCGCGCCTGAGGGCGTGTCCCTTGACCGTGTTTCTGCCCGTACCGAAGATGATGTCCTCGCCATCCATGACGAACCAGATCGGGGCGACGTGCGGCCGTCCGTCCTTGCGTACGGTGGCGAGCATGGCCGTGCGCGTTCCCTCCATCAGGAACTCTCTGTACTCCTCCGCGCTCATCCGGGACATCTTGCCTCCTCGAAAGAAGATATTGCCCGAGCCACGATAGTCTATACCGTGCGGGACATTGTTCGCGGGTGCCCATGTGTGAGGGTTCAGCGTCCGTATCTGTATTTGTGGGACAATCCAGGATGGTAGACAGGCGGACCCGGAGGCACCGAGATGACCACCGCGCGCGCGGATTCCAGCCCGAGAGAGACGTCGAAAGCCCCTGACCCACGTGACTTCCTGAACATAGACGCCCACCTGTCTGAAGAGGAGATAGGGGTCCGCGAAGACATCCGGGCCTTCGTGCGCGAGAGGATCTCACCGAACATCAACGGGTGGTGGGAGCGGGCGGCTTTCCCGCGTGAGATCGTGCCCGAGATGGGGGAGAGGGGCCTGCTCGGGATGCACCTCGAAGGGTACGGCTGCGCCGGCAGGAGCGCCGTCGCCTACGGCCTGGCGTGCATGGAGCTGGAGGCCGGGGACTCGGGCCTCCGCACCTTCGTGAGCGTGCAGGGATCACTGGCGATGACCGCGATCCACAAGTTCGGCTCCGAGGAGCAGAAAGAGGAATGGCTGCCGCCGATGGCGAAGGGCGAGCGGATCGGCTGCTTCGGCCTCACCGAGCCCGAGGCGGGCAGCGACCCCGCGAGCATGAAGACCTTCGCCAGAAAAGACGGGACGGATTGGGTTCTGAACGGGTCGAAGCGTTGGATCGGGATGGGCACCATCGCCGCCGTGGCCGTGATATGGGCCCAGACCGACGACGGTATCAGGGGCTTCCTCGTCCCGACCGACGCCCCCGGCTTCACGGCCACGGACATACAGAACAAGCTCTCCATGCGCGCCTCCATCCAGTGCGACCTGGGGCTGGAGGACGTCAGGCTACCCGAAGCGGCGATGCTGCCGGGCGCGAAGGGCCTGCGGGGGCCGTTCGCATGCCTGAACGAGGCCCGGTACGGCATCATCTGGGGCTCGATGGGCGCGGCCCGCTCGTGCCTGGAGTGCGCTGTGGAGTACGCCAGGGGCCGCGAGCAGTTCGGCAAGCCGATAGCCTCGTTCCAGCTCACTCAGCGGAAACTGGTGGACATGCTGCTGGAGGTAGAGAAGGGCACGCTCCTGGCGCTGCACCTCGGGCGAATGAAGGGCGAAGGGACGTTGCGTCCGGAGCAGGTGTCCTTCGGCAAGTTGAACAACGTCAGGGAGGCGCTGGACGTGGCGCGGGAGGCACGCACCATCCTCGGGGGGAACGGCGTCACGCTGGAGTACCCGGTCATGCGCCACATGAACAACCTGGAGAGCGTACTCACCTACGAGGGCACCAGCGAGGTACACACCCTCATCCTGGGCAACGCCCTCACCGGCGTTCCGGCCTTCAGGTAGAAGTTCGCAAACACGGAAAGGAGCCGGATGCCTTCGATGAAGGCGATACGAGTCGAGGAGTTCGGGGAGCCTGATGTACTGCGGTACACGGAGGTTGAGCGTCCCTCGCCGGGGCCGGGAGAGGTCCTGATCGAAGTCTGCTCCGTCGGCGTCAACTACGCCGACACCATGCGCCGCCGCAATAAGTACCTCACTCCGCAGGATCTGCCTTTCATCCCCGGTTCCGAGGTCGCCGGCATAGTCTCCGAGGTCGGAGAGAACGTGGAGGATGTATCGCCGGACGACCGGGTAATGACGCTCCTCGGCACGGGCGGCTACGCGCCATACGCCGCCGCTCCCGTGGAGAATCTCATGCCGCTCCCTGATGATCTCGGCTTTGACGAGGCCGCCGCCGTGCCGTTGCAGGGCCTGACCGCATACCACGTCCTCAAGACCTCAGGACAGCTCGCGGAGGGCGAAAGCGTGCTGGTCCACGCCGCCGCCGGAGGTGTCGGGACACTCGCCGTCCAGGTTGCGAAACTGCTCGGCGCCGGGAAAGTCATCGCCACCGCGAGCACGCGGGAGAAGCTGGAGTTGGCGCGGGATCTGGGCGCGGACGTTCTCATCGATTACACGGATGACGGCTGGCCCGAGCAGGTTCGTGAGGCCACGGATGGCAAAGGCGCGGACGTGATCCTGGAGATGGTCGGCGGAGATTTCCCGGAGAAGAACCTCTCGTGCCTGGCTCTGTTCGGGCGAATGGTCGTCTTCGGGGCAGCGAGCGGGGACAGGGAAAAGCTGATCCCCGGGGATCTCATGCACGGCAACCAGACGGTCTCGGGATTCTGGCTGCCCCGGATCATGGGCCGCCCGGACCTACTCGGGTCCAGCCTCCAGCACATACTCCGGTGGGTCGCCTCCGGTGAGCTCCGGCTCACCATCGGCGCGAGCTATCCGCTGGAGCGGGCCGCCGAAGCCCACGCCGACCTCGAAGGCCGCCGGACGACGGGCAAGATCGTCTTGAATCCCCCGGCCTCCTAGATGGAAAACAGATGACCAAAACCCCGGGGAACACCCCCGGCAAGGGCGGCGCGCTCGCCTATCTGGAAGCCGGGGCCGGGGATCGCGCCGCCGTCCTGATCCACGGCAACTTCGCCGGCAAATCCTGGTGGCGCGAGCTGCTCGCGGACCCGCCCACCGGAATACGTCTCACCGCCCCCGACCTTTCCGGCTTCGGGGAGAGCAGGGCCGGCCCGGATTTCGCCCCTTCCATACCTCGCTACGCCCGCAGCCTCGCGGGCTTTCTCGACGCATCCGACATCGAACGCCCCGTGCTCGTGGGCCACTCCTTCGGCGGGGCGGTCGCCGTGCAGCTTGCCTTGTCGGATCCGGAGCGGTTCCCGGCCATGTTTCTCCTGAGCCCCGCTCCCCTCACCGGTCTTCACACCCCGCGCTACGTCTATCCGCGACTGAAGAGCTACCGTCACGACCACAGGGGCCTGCGCCGCGCGTTGCGGCGCACCATGATCACACGCGTGCCACCGTACCTCGACGACCTCGTGTACGAGGCACAGATGATGCATCCCGCCAACTTTACCGGCAACGCCCGCGAACTGTCCGCCTGGGACGTGAGCACGAAGGTCCGCTACTTCGAGAACCCCGTCCTCGTCATCTCCGGAAACCGCGATACGCTCGTATCCTCATCCTCGGCCCGCGCTATCGCCCATGCTTTTCCCCGTGGGAAGTACTTCGACCTCGGCAGCGTCGGCCACAGCCCGCATATAGAGGCGCCGCACCTGACGCGGTCCCTGCTATCACAACTCGTCGAGGTTGCCCTGGGTGGATAGTCTTCCGACGACCTTATGCAAAGAGCCGTCTTCTCTGCAAGACGCTTTGGGATAACCTGTAAGCCGTACTCAAACGTGCCCGCCCGCGTGTGACGCGGCGGCAAACCAGACAGAGGAGCATGAAGATGGCGGAGGATCTCGCCAGCAAAGAGAACGTCGAACAGCTCACGGGCGTCTTTGCCGCGGCGCTTACACCGATGGACGACGGGCTGAACGTGGACCATGAGGCTTTCGCCGCCCACTGCAGCCGGCTACTGGACGCCGGATGCCACGGCCTTGGCGTCTTCGGCACCACCGGCGAAGCCAACTCCCTCTCCGCCGATGAACGCATCGTGGCCCTGGAGGCGCTGGTCGAGGGCGGCGTCTCGGGCGAGAGGCTGCTGCCCGGCACCGGCTCCTGCGCCCTGACCGAAGCCGTGCGCCTGAGCCGCGCCGCCCTGGAGGTGGGTGCTCCGGGCGTACTGGTCCTGCCGCCGTTCTACTACAAGGGCGTGAGCGACGACGGCCTGTTCCGCTTCTTCGCAGGGTTGATCGAACGCATTGCGGACCCGCGTCTGCGCGTGTACCTCTACAACTTCCCGCAGATGACGGGCGTCGGCATCAGCCTGCCGCTTATCGAGCGTCTGCTGGAAGCCTATCCCGGTGTGATCGCGGGCACCAAAGACAGCGCGGGCGACTGGGAGCGCATCGAGACCCTGTGCCACGAGTTCCCCGGCTTCCGCGTCTTCGCCGGCACCGAACGCTATCTGCTGGATACCCTTCGCCACGGCGGGGCCGGTTGCATATCCGCCACGGTCAACGTCACCTCACAACTGGCCCGCCAAGTCCACGACGCGCACGAGGCGGGACGGGAGGGCGAAGCCGAAGCGTTGCAGGGACATCTCACCGAATTGCGGGATACCATCGAAGCGTACCCCGCCATCCCGGCGCTGAAGAGCATTATGGGCCGGCTCACGGGAGAAGGCGTCTGGCGCAGCCTCCGTCCGCCGCTAACGAACCTCGACGACGAGAAAGCCGACGAGCTTCTGTCCCGCCTGCGCGACCTGGGGCTACACCGGGAAGGTCCTTGAGTTCTTGGGTTTTCGCTCGATCGAAACAGCGGCGAACACCATCTTGCTGCACATGATCCGCTCAGTGGAGTCCAGCAGAGTGGTGTATCGGTAGCGCGGTGAGCGTGTCGCCGGGAGTGGCGACGGCCACCGCGTGATCCTTCGAGTAATCTCTCACAACCGACTCTAAGAAAGGAACACGACGATGACCGTCACTGGAAGTATCGACCCTGCGCGCCTGCTGGAGGAACAGCTCGCCCAGGCGTCTCCGGATCTGCTGCGCGAGCTGCTGCAGGCGTTCGTGAACACGCTGATGTCAGCCGAGGCCGACGCCGTGTGCGGCGCTGCGTACGGGCAGTCCAGCCCGGAGCGCGTGAACCGGCGCAACGGCTACCGTGCCCGCGAGTTCGACACCCGCGCCGGCACGCTCGAGGTGCAGATCCCGAAGCTGCGGCAAGGCACCTACTTCCCCGAATGGCTGCTGGAGCGGCGCAAGCGCGCCGAGCGGGCGCTGACCAGCGTGGTCGCGACCTGCTACCTGGGGTCACGGTACCGAGACGGGAATTCTGTACGATAAGGAAGTATCTATTAGTAGCAAAGAGCCGGCTTTGTGCCAACTTGGAACCCCGGTCATTTCGCCCGGTCCCGGTCTTCTGGCTCCTTGCC
>JACCTS010000354.1 GCA_013812245.1 Rubrobacter sp. | reverse complement strand
CCTTACCGTAATGTCTTGTTCCTCTGGAGCTCTCCTTCCAGGCTCGCTTCGAGAAAAAACGCCTGTGCGAGGCGTTGTCGACGATCTGGGAGTAGGGAGCAGGCGGCTCCATGAAAGAGATCGCCCCTGCAGGCGCCCGTACCCCGGGAGCCGAACCCTCGGAGGGCGTATCCTTCACCTTCGAGACCTCCAGTGCGCCCTCCCGTGCGAGCCACCTGTCGTAAAAGCCGTAGTAGGCCGTCGTACCCACACCGGGCATGCTCCCGTCTCCGGCGATGCCGTTTGAGTACTGTGCCTCAGCGGCGCTCTCCACCTGGCTCTGGTTCGGCGAAGTGGTCCGGGCAACCGGCGTTCCAGGAGCCTCTTGTTCCGCCTCCGAAGCATCTGATACGGCGAAAAGCGCAACCGAGAAAGCCACGGCCGCAAACAGGAGTACCGTCGCCAAAGCCAATTTGAGCCGAAGCATGAATCCCCCCTCCTAGAATCCCGGTTCCGTCAACCCGCTGCCAGCATCACAAGCGTCGAATCCCTTGATCGGGCATTCACCTCTCCAGCTTCTCACGTACTCGCCACCCGCGCAAGAGAGAGTATGTGGACCGCGGATCGGCGCAAGCCCAGGGCGTTGAGAATGTGGCTGCGAATCCACACTAAACAGCGCTGGCCCCTCGCGCAACAGGGCCGGGATCATGGTAGGTTAGTATCGTCAGCCGGGAAGCAAGAAGGGAAGAGCATGCATCTATCCAGGCATCAGATGGACGGGGACGCGCACTGGGCGCTGGACGGGCGGCACCTACCGAAAGAGTTCACGCTGGAGACGTTGCTCGGGATGCCTGCGGAAGAAGTCCCCGGCTTTCTCGAAAGCCAGACTCTCGGTGAGGATGCCAGAGGCGAGCTTCTGGCGCCGGTGGAGTCTTCGCACGAGGTATGGGCGGCGGGGGTGACGTACCTGATCAGCCGCGAGGCCCGCATGTTCGAGTCGAAAGAGGCGGACATCTACGACAAGATCTACGACGCCGTGCGGCCTGAGCTTTTCTTCAAGGCCACAGGCTGGCGCGTCGCGGGCCACGGGCAGCCGATACGGGTCCGCAAAGACAGCCACTGGAACGTGCCGGAACCCGAGCTTGTGCTCGTCGTGAACAGCCGCATGGAGATCGTCGGCTACACTGCGGGCAATGACGTATCCTCCCGCGACATCGAGGGCGAGAACTCGCTGTACCTGCCGCAGGCCAAGATCTACGATGGCTGCTGCTCCCTGGGTCCAGGCATCGAGATCAGCGGGCCCGACACCATGCGCGACCTCTCCATAGAGATGCAAGTGTCGCGCGGCGGCGAGGCCGTCTTCGAGGGTGAGATCAGCACCGCCGAGATGAAGCGTCCCTTCGAGGAGCTGGCGGAGTATCTCGGCAGGGAACTCGCTTTCCCGACCGGGGCTTTCCTGATGACGGGCACCAGCCTCGTCCCTCCTGACGATTTCGACCTCAAGCCGGGAGACCGGGTCGAGATCACGGTAGGTGGCATCATGCTCTCTAACCCTGTGGAGCGGTGAACAGGTTCCTTCGCTTTCATGCCTGCATGTGAAGCGGAGCGCGAAACCGGGTAAGAAAAGGGCAAACAATCGAACACGCCACGAAGGAGGCGCAGCATGATCGAATCCCAGATAGAGTCCCAGAATTTCATCGGCGGCGAGTGGGCGCCAGCCGACTCCGGCGAGACATCGGAAATTATCAACCCATCGAAACCTTCCGAGGTACTCGGCACCACACCTTCCTCCAGCGCGGACGAGGTATCGCGGGCCGTCGAGGCTGCGGCCGGGGCGCTCCCCGAGTGGAAGTCCATGCTTCCTTCTGGGCGCGGCGCGATCATGATGAAGGCCGCCGACATCATCGAAGAGAAGACGGACGAGCTGGCGAGCCTGATGGCCCGCGAGACGGGCAAGCCGATGGGGGAGAGCCTGATGGAGGTCGCGCGGGCCGCGGCCATCTTCCGCTTCTACGGCTCCGAAGGCTGGCGGCTGGACGGAACCATTCCGCCCTCGACGAGGCCAGGGATACAGATCAGCTCCGTGAGGGAGCCGCTCGGGGTGGTAGCCCTGATCACACCGTGGAACTTCCCGCTGGCCATTCCGTCCTGGAAGATGGCGCCCGCCCTGATCTGCGGCAACACCATCGTCATCAAGCCTGCCTCCAACGCCGCTCTGAACGCCGCCTCCCTGATGCAAGTCCTCTCGGAGGCTGGCCTTCCGGAAGGCGTCGTCAACATGGTGACGGGTTCAGGCGGCGCGGTCGGAGATCCCCTGGTGACGGACCCGCGCGTGAAGGGCGTCTCGTTCACCGGCTCGACGAGCGTCGGCCTCGGTATCCAGGAGCGGGCCGTCGGCAAGAAGGTCCAACTCGAGATGGGCGGCAAGAACCCCTACGTGGTGATGGAGGACGCCGACCTCACGGACGCTGCCCAGAAAGTCGCCTTCAGCGCCTTCGGGTACGCGGGCCAGAAATGCACAGCCACGAGCCGCGCTGTCGTGGTCGAGAGCGTCTACGATGAGTTCATCGAAGAGTTGAAGAGTGCCACCGAGGCGACCAAGTTCGGGGACGTGTTCGACGATGACACGGCGGCCGGCCCCGTGGTCAACAAGAGCCAGTACAATGACATCCTCGCGGCCATCGAGACGGCCAAAAAGGACGGGCGTGTGATCGTGGACGGCGGCGCGACAGGCTTGGAGGAAGACGGGTACTTCATATCCCCGGTCATCGTTGCCGACGTGGACAACGCTTCGGAGACGGCGCAGGAGGAGATCTTCGGCCCCGTCCTCGCCGTAATAAAAGCGCGGGACTTCGACCACGCCGTGGAGATCGCCAACGATACCCGCTACGGTCTGACCGCTGGCATCGCGACCCGCTCCCTGCGCTACACCCAGGAGTTCTCCGAACGCTCCGAGGTCGGCATCGTCAACGTCAACACGCCGACAGCCGGGGTCGAGTTCCATGTGCCTTTCGGAGGCGTCAAGGAGTCCGGCGTCGGACCCAAAGAGCAGGGTACGGCCGGCCTGGATTTCTACTCCACCTGGAAGACCGTAGCCATTCGGGCGGTGTAGGGCGAGCC
>JACCTS010000353.1 GCA_013812245.1 Rubrobacter sp. | reverse complement strand
CTCCGCCGTGCAGGTCGTTTACGACGACCACGGGGAAGTCCTCGACGACGAGGCGCCGAATCGCCTCCGCCCCCAGATCCTCGTAGGCGACGATCTCGGCCTCCTTCACCCGGTCGGCCAGGAGCGCGGCAGTGCCCTCGATGGCCCCGAAGTACACGCAACCGCGCTCCCGCATCGTCGCCTGTACAGCCTCCGCGCGCACGCCCTTGCCGACCATGCCCCGCAGGCCGCGTTCGATCAGGCGCGGCGAGTACGGGTCCATGCGCGATGCCGTCGTCGGGCCGGCCGGGCCGAGGGCGTGTCCGGGGCGCGCCGGGACCGGTCCTGTGAAGTACACGATCTGACCCTCCGGATCGAAAGGCAGCGGCTCCCCGGCCTCGATAGCGGTCTTCATGCGGGCGTGCGCCGCGTCGCGGGCCGTGTACAGGACGCCGGAGAGGAGCACCACATCCCCGGTCTTCAGCGGCTCGATGTCTTCGGGCGAGAGGGGTGTTTCGAGCCGGATCTGCTCACCCTTCATAGCTCGGCGGAGGCGGTGCGGTGGGAGTGGCAGTCCAGGTTCACGGCGACGGGGAAGGCGGCGATGTGGGTGGGGAAGCTCTCGACGTGGACCGCCAGCGCCGTCTGCGTCCCACCGTAGCCCGCAGGCCCGATGCCGGTCGCGTTGATCTCATCCAGCAGTTCCCGCTCCAGCTCGGCCAGTTCCGGGTCGGGGTTCGGTCGGCCGGACGGACGGGTAAGTGCCTTCTTGGCGAGCATCGCCGCCTTCTCGAAGGGACCGCCGATACCGACCCCGACGGTGAGCGGCGGGCTCGCGTTCGGGCCGGCATTCTCTATGGTCTCGACGACGAAGCGCTTCATCGCCTCCACTCCTTCGGCGGGGGTGAGCATCTTGAGGGCGCTCATGTTGTCGCATCCCGCGCCCTTCACGAGCATCGTCAGCCGCAGGTTGTCGCCGGAGACGGGTTCGTAGTACACGACGGCCGGGGTGTTGTCGCCTGTGTTTGTCCGGTCCACCGGGCTCCTGACGATGGACTTCCGCAGGTAGCCATCCTCGTAGCCGCGCCGCACACCCTCGTCTATGGCTTCGCCCATCTCACCGCCAACGACCCGGGCCTCGCTTCCCTGCTCGACGAAGAACACGGCGTATCCCGTATCCTGGCAGAAGGCGACGCACCGCTCGCGGGCGACCTCGGCGTTCTCCAGCAGCCGCTCCAACACCTCGCGTCCCAGGGGAGACTCTTCGTCTCCGAGCGCCCGCCGCAGGGCCGAGAGGTGGTCTCCAGGCAAACTGGTGTTCGCCTCGATGCACAGATCCCGCACCGCCCGTACTATCTCTCCAGCTTGTATCTCTCGCAACGCTTCTCCTCGCCGAGTAGACACGCCGAAGCATAACATCGTCCCTGTTCACGCTTAACGGGCATACACACTAAACCGGGCCAAAATTCCTGTGGCGCCAAAGGAAGTTAGCCCGAGAGATCTACTTGCAGTTGGGTTCCCTGGCACGATGTCTCTCCGGATCTCATGCACGGTTTCGCGTATTTCCCGATACCATGGCACATCTCGTATCCGGCCCGTGGGGCCCCGGAAGGGCTGCTATCCTGCCTGCCGGCTCCTGGAGGCCGTGTCGGGACGCAACCACAGCGAGACTTGCGCCGGTTGCATCGTCTCTCGCACCACCTCGACCAATTCTTTGTTCAACGCTTCCAGGTCTGTCTCGTCCCTGAGCTTCGCCGAGAAGGCTTCGAGGGTCTGCCTCGCATCGTATTTTCTCCTGTAGAAGCGTCGATCTATGAAGGACTGCACCCGGCGCCTCAGCGGATTGAACAGAGCAGCGATCACCAGGGTCGAGGCGACTATGGCGAGTTGTGGCAGATTCTCCTGGCCGGTGAGGCCGGTGAAGATCCGCTGTGACAGGACGATGCCGCCGAAGTAGACGACAGCGAGCGTCGCGCTCACGATGGCGTAGACGAGGGTGCGGTTGATGATGCGGTCTATGTCGTAGAGGCGGTGGAGAAGGATGGCTATCCCTATGGCGCCGGGAATAGCCGGTATGGAGGCTATGTTGAGAGCAAATCCTACCCGCTCGAACCAAAGTGGCGTGTCTAACACTCCAGGGATGAGGTATGCAAGGTTGGTGGCGCCAACGCTCGCCGCAGCAGCGTAAGCGAACCATTTGATCTGCTGGCGCTCCGTCCCCACCGCGCGGCGCAGTCGCACAAACAGAGACAAGGCCGCTGCGACGAGTAGCAGAGGAGGTACAGTGAACAGGACTGCTTTGTACACGCTGGTGAAGCCCTGGATCCCGAGCGGGTTTCGGATCGGGCCAAGGGCGCCCATCGCCGCTCCGGAAGAGAACGCAGCGGAGAGCACCCCCACCAGGACGAAGGCTGCGGTCAACCACATCGACCATCTCCAGCGCCTGCTCGGTAGCCTTCCGGTGGGGAACAGGAGCAAAGGGAACACCGAAAGGCCGATTATGACGGGCAGCATCCAGGAAGCGATCCAGGCCCCAGCTTCACCTACGGGCAGCGAGCCGGGTTGTACCAGCAGGGCATAGATGGCGTACTCGGCGCTGAAGAAGCTAGAGCTTATGGCGAGGCCGAACAGGCACAACAACCAGCCCACGGGGTTCTCGGGTCGGCGGGATGCGATCAACGCACCGACCGGCGCATAGCTTATCGTAGTAACCGTATTGTCGAGCCAGGGATCGTAGACGGGGGTGCCCGGGTGAGAGAGGCCCAGGATCAGGAGAAGGAGGGCGAGCACCATCAGCGCCAGGGAGAGCGCGCACAGCGACCAGGCAAGCTGGGCTGCGGTGCGGGTGCTCATCCCAATGACTCCTCGATCCTGTATCTCTATTCCTTCCGTCACTACACCGCGCCGCAAGGCGACCACTCCCGAACCTTACGACAAACGGCTCGAATAAGAGGAGTCATAATGAACTCCGGTGAGCAGAGCTCGGCAGCCTGAGGCCGATGGGGCATCCGGGCGTGCTCTCCTCGAAAATGGTCATGACGCCGCCAGGTGTCGTCCCAGAAGCACGAACCAGACCGGGATGCCGAGGTAGGCGGGAAGCCCGATCAGGACACCGACGCCAAACACCACCAGTTGCGGCCACGACATCCACGGCAGCAAGAGACCCAGCCCAACGACCACGTATCCGGCCAACGCCCCCACACCCAGGAACTCTCCGAGCCGCGCCAGCCGGGACGGGAGGGCATCTGACAGACGCAACCACCGGTTGACTAGCAAAAGCCAGAGATTGAGGATGATCCACGCCGCCATCGCGATCGGTGTCTCGACCTCGAACGCCAGCACCCCGAGCACCAGCAGCGGACCGCCGACGGTCAGGAGCGCCATGGCCGTGAGACCGGCTGCCTGCGTGAAGCGTGTCGCCCGTCGCCGCGGCAGGCGCCCGGCCA
>JACCTS010000308.1 GCA_013812245.1 Rubrobacter sp. | reverse complement strand
GACGGGTTCGAAAAGCTCTTCACCAAGTTCGCCGAAGAGCACCCCGACTGGAAGCTGGAGTTGAAGATCATCCCCGACGCCCAGACCACCCAGGAGCAGGCGCGCCTGCTCGAACAGGCCAGGGTCGGGCGGGCGCCCGACTGCGCGAACGTAGACTCCTTCGTCGTCGCCCAGTTCATAGAGCAGGGAGCCCTGAAGCCGCTGCCTGTCAGCCAGGAAGAGATCGACGGCCTCTTCCCGTTCGTCAAGGACGTGGTGGTCGATGATGACGGGAAGATGTACGCCTACTGGTGGGCCACGGACGTGCGGGTGCTTTACCGGAGGTCGGACCTTGTCCCCGAAGCGCCGCGTACCTGGGACGAGTTGATACAGTCCGCGAAGGCCGCCGAGGAGAAGGACTCGAAGGTTGACGGCTACCTCTTCAACGGTGGGCGCTGGGAGGGCACGACCTTCGATAACCTGGCCCATTTCTGGAGCCAGGGCGGCGAGTTGGTTGACGACCAGGGCAAGCCCATCTTTGGCGAGGGCAAGAACCGGACCTATATGATCAACACGATGAACTTCCTCAAGGAGTCCGTGGACAGCGGGGCTTCTCCCAAGCAGGTCGTGACCATAACGGACTACGCTGAGTTCGAGGCGGCGGCCCAAGCCCAGACGGTTGCGATGTTCCAGGGTGGGGACTTCCAGTATCCCCCGCTGAAAGAATCCCTGCCGCCCGAGCAGTTCAAGAAGTATGAGATCTCGCTCCTCCCGACGATGAACCCCAACGATCCGCAGAAGACGGGCACCGGCGGATGGACGATGGGCGCGTTCTCGGACGATCCCGAGAAGGTCAAGATGTGCGCCGAGTTCACCAAGGACGTCTACGTCGGGGCCGGAAACCAGGTTACAGGGCAGTTGCCCACCAACCCAGAGCTGTTCGACTCCCTGGACAAGTTCCAGGACCCGATCTACGACCAGTTCAAAGAGGCCCTCGAGTATGGCGAGGCGCGGCCGGGAGTTCCGGTCTACCCGGAGATGTCCACGCAGCTCCAGATCGCCATAGGCACGGTGCTCACCGGCGAAGCAACGCCTGAGGAGGCTGTGGATACCGCATACAAGGCTTCGCTCTCCGCCTACAACGAACTGAAAAAGTAGCGGTCTTCGAGGAGTAGGCGGCTATGATGGCCAAACGGGGTTTTGCCTCCAGGGCGCTCCTGGGTGAGAACAGGCCAACTCTATGGATGGCGCCACTCCTCGCGGTGGTCACGCTGTTCTACCTGTATCCGGCGTTCGAGGTGCTGCGGTACAGCGTCACCAACGCCTCGTTGCAGAGGATCGACTACGTCTACACGCTCGACACGTTCATAAAGGTGCTGAGCGATCCGGTCCTGTACGAGGTGCTCAAAACCACGGCCATCTTCGTCATCGCCAGTGTTGTGTTGCAGCTTGTTCTGGGTTTGATCATCGCCGTGGCCGTGAACCGGGCCCGCAAGCGCAGGCTGCCCGGCATGGTGTTCATGAGATCCGTCGTCCTCTCCGCCTGGGTCATGCCTGGCGTGGTGATCGGGATCGTGTGGTCCATAGTGCTCAACGAGGCCCCGTACGGGCTGGCGAACCTGGTTCTGGCCGCCTTCGGTTTCGGCAACGTTCCGTGGCTCTCCACCCCGAGCCTCGCCCTCATGTCGATCATAGTCGCCAACGTCTGGCGGGGGACGGCGTTCAGCATGATCCTGCAATACGCCGGGTTGCAGTCCATCCCGGATGAGTTGTACGAGGCGGCCAAGGTGGACGGCGCGTCCGTGCTTCAGAACTTCTGGTACATTACCATTCCGCAACTCAGGCCGATCCTTATGATCAACGTCATCCTGATCACGATCTCCACCCTGAACACCTTCGACATGATCCTGCCGCTGACGGGCGGAGGCCCCGGACAGGCCACTGAGGTGCTCTCACTCCGCACCTACAACGTCATCTTCCAGCAGTACAGCCTGGCCGGCGGCGCGGTGCTGGCCGTGATCATGCTGTTTATCAGCATGGTCCTCACGCTGGCCTACCGGCGCCTGCTGCGCTCCGAGGGGACGCTGTGAGAAGCCGCACGATCCAGCGCAGGATAGGCGATGCACTCACATACCTGGTGTTCCTGGCCACCCTGGTCTTCTTCGGTGGCCCTCTCCTGTGGGTGTTGTCGCTCTCCATAAGGACCTCGCAGGAGGTGTACATCACGTCCCTGCGCCTGATTCCCGAGACCCCGACGCTTGAGAACTACGCGGAGGTTCTGTACACGGCGCAGTTCTCCGTGTTCCTGCTGAATTCCCTCAAACTGTCAGTGGCCGGGAGCCTCGGCGCGATGGTGATCGCCGCTCCTGCGGCATATGCCTTCTCCCGCCTGCAATTCCGCGGCAACAGCACGCTGCTCCTCGGGGTACTTGCCCTGCAGATGATCTCACCTCTGGTCGTCATCATCCCCCTGTACCGGTACTACGCCCGCCTGAACCTCCTCGACTCACACTTCAGCGCCGCGATGGTGTACATCGCGATCCTGGTCCCGCTCGCCACCTGGATGCTCAAGGGTTTCTTCGACGGCATCCCGCCTGCCCTGGACGAGGCGGCGATGGTGGACGGATGCACGCGCTTCGGCGCGTTCCGGAGGATCGTGCTGCCGCTTATCCTGCCGGGCCTCACCTCGGCGTTCGTCCTCACCGCGATCCTCGCCTGGGGCGAGTTCATCGTGCCGTACATTCTCCTCAGCGAGCCCTCACTGTTGCCGATCTCCATCGGCATCCTCAACTTCCAGGGAAACTACGCGGAGACCTCGACCAACGTGCTCGCCGCGGGCGGGATTCTGGCGATGCTTCCGGCGATAGCCACGTTCGTCATCCTGCAACGTTTCATCGTCAGGGCCCTCACCTCCGGCGCTATCAAAGGTTGATCCAGACATCTCCAGTGGTGGTCTGCCACCAGGGGAGGCCGTCCCTGAAATAGATAGAGATCGGATATAGGAGAGGGAGAACTTTGATCGTCCACATGATAGGCAACGCGCACGTGGACCCGGTGTGGCTCTGGCCCTGGCAGGCGGGGGTGGATGAGGCCCTGGCCACGTTCAGTTCGGCCGCCGATCGCTGTGACGAGTACCCTGAGTTCGTCTTCACCCGCGGGGAGTCCTGGCTCTACGAGCA
>JACCTS010000282.1 GCA_013812245.1 Rubrobacter sp. | reverse complement strand
ACGAAGACGAGCCCGGCGCGCTGCTCGAAGAATTGCGTGGCGCGGGCGTCCGGGCTGTGGGGGTGGAGTTGGATCTCTCCCTGCCAGAGTCACCGGAGAGGCTCCTCGACGCCGCGGAGCAGAAACTCGGGCGTCCAACCATCCTGGTAAACAACGCCGCCCACTCGACCAGCGATGGCTTCGAGAACCTTGATGCCGCGACCCTCGACGCCCACCACGCCGTCAACGTGCGGGCGACGGCGCTCTTGAGCGTCGGATTCGCCCGGCGCTTCGAGGCCGGTTCTGGCGGCAGGATCATAAACCTTACATCGGGCCAGTCGCTAGGCCCGATGGTCGGGGAGCTCGCCTACGCCGCGTCCAAAGGCGCCATAGAAGCATTCACCCGAACGCTTGCGGCGGAGGTCGGGCACAAAGGCATCACGGTCAACGCCGTCAACCCCGGTCCCACTGACACCGGCTGGATGGGGGAGGATCTCGGGCGCGAGCTGGCGGCGAAGTTCCTGGCTGGGCGCGTCGGCCAGCCGGAGGACGCGGCGCGGCTCGTGGCCTTCCTGGCGAGTGATGAGGCGGCCTGGATCACGGGCCAGGTCATCAACTCCGAGGGCGGCTTCTTGCGGCAATAGCTGGCGCGGGAGTCGAGGATCGAAGAACACGGCCCACGGGCGCGGCAACCCTCGATTTCCGGAGCGGTGGGTTATCATGGCGCGATGGAACCTGCCGGAAGCTTCCTGAAGCTCTTGCAGCGCCGCGAGGCGAGGACGCTCTTCGACGATGAAGACCCGTCGCCCGACGCCCCGGTGCGGGGTCCGCTTTTCCCGCGCCCGGTCTTCCGCGCCTTGCTGGTGGTCTTCGGCGTCTCCCTGGTGCTCGCCGCGGACTGGTTCGGGTTGCTTCTCTTGAACTCGCAGGGCGTCGTCGCGCGGATGGGACCTGTGAACGCCCTACGGGCCACGGCTATTTTGATGGGTGGCGTGGCCGTGCCTTCGGCGCTGTTTATGGCCCACTACCGTCGCGTCTACTCCTACATCTCCGAGGAGAACGTGTTCTTCGCCATCACGTTCGCCCTCGCCTTCCTGCTCGGAGCGCCCTGCGCTCTCGTGGGTATCTTTGCGTGATTTTCTTTCTGTAGAGATACGGGGCATTCTCGCGGCGTGTGGTGCATAACGTGGGCTATGGGAAAAATAATCATAGGCGTCGTCGTCATAGTTGTAGTGGTCCTCTTGGTACGGTGGGCAGTATCTCGTAGGCGCGGGTAACTCACTTACAGAGGATTCTTCGCGGAAGGCACCTGCGTTCTCGTAGCAGGGTGCGTTCTGTTTTCCCTTTTTCGGGCGTGGTGTATGTCCCACCTGTTCTTAATCAGAGGGTGGTTAGACATTTGAGAAAGCATCCTGGATCGTGGAGAATCATGCGATGGGCAGTAAGTTCACGCGACGCAGGCTCCTCGCAGCGATGAGCGCCGGCGCCACCTACCTCGCGTTGACAAACACGGTGGGTTGCGAACTGCTTGGAGGCACCTCAAAGGACAGGCCCTTGCCTGACGTTCCATCCTCGCGTGCGCAGACCTTCCGCTCGCGTCCGGATCTCGATCCCCCTGCCGTCAACGTGACCACGCGGGCGCACGATATCGCCCCCGGCTACATCTTCGTGGCGACGAAGATGGGTGGCGCTGGGCAGGGCGGCCCGATAATCCTCGACGATCACGGGCAGGTGGTGTGGTTCCGTCCCGTGCAGGACGGGTCTGCGCGTGCGATCGACTTCAAGGTGCAGTACTACCGGGGCAGGCCCGTGCTTACCTTGCAGGAGGACGAGTTCGGCGTGCTCTTCGACACCTCCTACCGCGAGGTAGCCCGGGTCCGTGCAGGCAACGGCTACCGGGTGGACCATCACGAGTTCCTCATCACCCCACAGGACACCGCGCTGCTTACGATCAACGATCCGGTGCTCGTGGACCTCTCCCCGGTCGGCGGCCCGAAGAACGGCGTGATACGGCAAGGCATCGTCCAGGAGCTAGACATCGAGACCGGCGAGGTGCTCTTCGAATGGCACAGCCTCGACCACGTAGGCGTCGACGAGACCTACATCAAGCAGTCGCAGGATCACTACCTCGGCATCGACTACTTCCACATCAACTCCATAGACGTGGACCACGACGAGAACCTGCTCGTCTCTGCCCGCAATACGTCCGCCGTCTACAAGATAGATCGCCAGTCCGGCGAGGTCATTTGGCGCCTCGGAGGGAAGAAGACCGACTTCGAGATGGGTCCGGGAACCCGATTCTCCTACCAGCATGACGCCCGCCGTCAGCCTGACGATGCCATCACCATCTTCGACAACGGCACCACGGTCTTTGATAATAACGGCATCCCGAGGGTGGTCGAAGAGTCCCGCAGTATTGTGCTCAAGCTGGACGAGGAGAAGATGACCGCAGTCTTGGAGCGCGAGTACACTCACCCCGAGCAGCAGTTCGCGCACGCGGCCGGCAACATGCAGGTGCTCCCGAATGGCAACGTGTTCGTGGGGTGGGGCAGGGCGCTTGTCTTTTCGGAGTTCAGCAAGAGCGGCGAGCTGCTCTTCAGCGCCAGCTTCCCACCTGGCTTCTCGCCCAGCGACGGCTCCTATCGGGTCTTCCGCTTCCCGTGGACCGGGCATCCGAGCGATAAGCCTGCTGTGGCGGCAAAGCGCACCTCCGAAGACGAAGTCGAAGTCTACGCCAGCTGGAACGGTGCCACGGAGGTCACCACCTGGGAGGTACTCGTCGGCCCGCGCCCGGACCAACTGGAATCCGTGGGATCGGTCCCCCGGGACGGGTTCGAGACAACCATGCTGGTGCGAACCGCCGAGCCGTACGTTGGCGTGCGAGCCAAACAACGTTCTGGCCAGGTTCTCGGCAGCAGCGAGCCCGCGAAGCTCTGAACCTGAGCGGCGCCGCCACCCTGCCTGTTCCGCATCCTGGCGTAAACGGTCCTCTCGGCGCCGCAGAGGGGGTTGTTCAGGTGGTCCTCGATGTCTGGGTCTGTTTGCTCGTTGCGGTTGCGCGGGCGTTTGACGGGATGGCGAATATCGGAACTCTGGTACGGGATGATCGAAGCGGCAGCCGGCTTCCCACTCGGATCGCTGGTTTCCGTGGGCTGGGATGCCCCCTGCGTCCTTTATCAACCGCGCCAGGTGCAAGAGGTTCCAGGTCATGAAGGTCGTGTTCCGGTTCGTGAAGTCGTTCTCGGGGCCTCCGGAGCCGGGGTCCAGGTACGAGGGACCGGGACCTGCCTCCCCGATCCAACCGGCGTCCGCCTGCGGTGGAATAGTGTAGCCCAGGTGTTGTAGCGAGTACAGGATGTTCATCGAGCAGTGCTTGACCCCGTCCTCGTTGCCGGTAATGAGGCACCCGCCCACGCGCCCGTAGTAGGCGTACTGGCCGGCTTCGTTCAGGTCGCTTGAGGTGGAGTAGAGGCGTTCGATCACCTTGGTGCAGACGGACGACTTCTCGCCGAGCCAGATCGGGGAGCTGATGACCAGTATGTCTGCCCTCTTGACCTTCTCGTAGATCTCCGGCCAGTCGTCCTTCTCCCAACCATGTCCTTTCATGTCAGGCCAGACACCGTAGGCGATGTCGTAATCCACGGGACGCAACTCCTCGACCGAGACCCCGTTCTTCTCCATGATGGCCCGTGAGATCCTGACGAGCCCTTCTGTGTGGGACATCTCAGGCGAGCGCTTGAGGGTGCAGTTCAGAAAAAGCGCGCTGAGGCCGGAAAAGTCCCAGCGGCTGGAACCACCCATCTCCGGCCGTCCTGTTTCGGCATCCACTGCGGCTCCTCGCTTTCCCTCGCCCCCCGAGCGCCGGCATTATACAGGGCGTTTGTGACCAAAAGAGCTATCCGTGCAGACCGTGGCGGCGGTGCCATTCCTCGAGAGACTCTTCCGGGTACTCGGGGAAGTGCTTCTCATTGCCGTTTTCGGGGATCTCGCACCACGGGGCAGCGTAGTTCAGCATCAGGCGCACGCGCTCTGGCGGCTTCGGGAGCGGGGTGTCTATCGCCGAGGCGAACGGATGGACGAGGTCCGGCCACATCGGGTTGAAGAGCCACAGAAAGCTCCCGCAATGCTTGCAGAAGTTGCGCTCCGTCTCGCCGCGATCCTGGGCTTTCACGGCGTAGACGGAGATGTTCTCCTCACCCTCTACTTCCAGCGTCTCTGCGTCGGCGCCGAGGTTGATGACGTAACCGCCTCCGCCAGCCGTCTTGCGGCAAATGGAGCAGTAGCATGCCTGATACGGGTACGGCGTCGAAGATTCAACGCGGAACTCCACCAATCCGCAATGACACGAACCTTCTAGCAGCATGGAAGCTCCTAACTCCGG
>JACCTS010000277.1 GCA_013812245.1 Rubrobacter sp. | reverse complement strand
GCGAAGACGAGTCAATCGACGTGGGTCAACCGGTTGGAGCGGCAGCTCCGCGCGCTGCTGGAGGCATAGTCCTCGCTCTGAGAGACGGCTTTGGCATCCTCGATATCGCCAGCGGTGACGTGCAGATGATTGCGCATACCGAGGCGGACAACCCGGGCAACCGCATGAACGACGGCGCCTGCGACAGCGCGGGGCGGTTCTGGGCTGGAACGATGTCCTTCGATGTCGAGCCGGGAGCCGGTGCGCTCTACCGACTCGACACTGACCATCGGGTGACCAAGGTCCTGGGGGGCGTGACGATCTCGAACGGACTCGGGTGGAGTCTGGATGATGCGAAGATGTATTACATCGACAGCCCAACCCAGGGAGTGGACGTCTTCGATTACGACCCGAGCGGCGGTCAGGTGGAGAACCGGCGGCGCTTGATCGATATCCCCGAGGAGGTGGGCCTTCCGGACGGTATGATGGTAGATGCAGAGGGCTTCCTGTGGGTGGCTTTGTTTGGGGGAGGGGCCGTGCACCGCTATTCCGCCGAAGGGCGGCTGGACCGGGTAATCGATCTACCGGCGAGCCAGATAACCAAGTGTGTTTTCGGCGGCGAGGACTTAAGCGACCTCTACATCACCTCGGCAGCGTACAAGCTGTCCAAAAAGAGCTCGAGGACCAACCGCACGCGGGCGCGCTGTTCCGCTGCAGGCCCGGCCCTAGAGGTCGGCCCTCATACAGCTTTCGAGGCTGAGGCGCGGTGCTAGCGCAGGCTCGTCTGGGGGCGTACGAAGAAGATATGCAGCGCGTCTTTGGCAGGACGCGAGTTGCGCTGCCAGGATTGCGCGGTCGTGCGGGGCCGGATCTGGTCTCTTCATGATCCACACACCGTCGAGGTGTCCGGTCGCGTACTCCGCTCCGAGAGGTTCGTGATCGCCGTCGGAGCGCGTCCAGAAATCCCTACAATCGATGGCCTGGACGGTCTCCCATCCTGACCAAGGGGACGCCCCGCGGCCTTGCCATCGTCGGCGGAGGCGGCGTGGGTGTGAGCTGGCGCAGACTTTCGTGCGTCTCGGAGTGGGCGTGAGCCTGCTCGAAGTCAACGAGCGCGTCGTGACCGCAGAGGAGTCGGAGGCCTCGGATCCCGTGCCCCGCGTTCTCGAGCGGGACGGTGTCGAAGTGCGTACCGGTACCCGACCGAGCCGAGGCTTGCCCGGTCCCACGCTCGAGCTGGGCTCCGGCGAGCGCATCGATGCGTCACACGTCTTGATCACCGCAGGACGCCGGCCACGTACCGAGGACCTGGGCCTGGAAGCGGCGGGGGTGGATACCGACGAGCAGGGATCGATCGTTGTCGACAACCGGTCGCGCACGAGTGCAAAGCACATCTATGCGGTGGGAGACTGCGCTCACGACCTCAAGTTCACCCACGTCGCCGACGAGCAGGGCCGCACGGCGGCGCGCGACGCGTTCTCCCGAATGCCCCATCGCCTGGACAACTCGGCACTGCCCTGGGTCACGTTCACCGATCCAGAGGTGGGTCGAGTCGGGATGACCGAGCAGCGGGCCTACGAGCGCTTCGGGGAGCGAGCCCGGGTGGCGGTGATGCCGATCGGACGCACGGATCGTGGGCGCTGCAGCGGAGAGCGAGACGGTTTCGTGAAGCTGATAGCGGCTCCCGGGAGGTTCGTGAGATCGCTGGGGGGCGGGCGCCTGGTGGGCATGACCGCAGTGTGCTCAACGGGTGGGGAGCTGATCGCAGAGGGTGCGCTTGCGATGAGAGGCGGCATGCTGCCAGGGCGCATCGCCCAAACGGTGCACGCCTACCCGACGTGGTCCATCGCCGTCCGGCAAGCGGCGGCGCAGTGGTTCGTGGGGCTCGCCCGGCCGGCCGGGCCCAATCCTAGTAACTTCGGCTGAACTCCTCATCGACATTTCGTTTCTCCAGATGAACCTGCCATCCCACGAGCCTGTTAGCGCGGGGGGAGAGGTCGGATCGCGGCTGCAGTCAGAACCTGAGGAACGGCTCCCTGGTCCCGGTCTCCCCTAGCTTACGATGCGGAGTATGAGCCCGTGCTGATCGATGGTGAACTCGGTGTGGCCTACGGGCGGACGATGTTCTTCAACGAGGATGGCTCGCGGACAGGTGAGTTCCGAAAGCCTCGCCTTCTCGCTTGGTTGATCTGATTTACTTGTGCGAGTACCAGGGCTCGACGATATCGAGAAACTTGGGCTCCCCGTCCGAGAGTGCTTGCCACTCGCTCATGAACTCCTCGAACTCAGGCGAAGACGACGACTCCTTCTCTTTCGCGCGGGCCTCGGCTTCGGAGGCGAAGTAGACGGCGTTCGTGAAGCGACCGTTCTGCGGATGCCACGCGACGATCCCACCGATCACGTCGGGCCGCATCTCATTCATCTGGTCGCTCATGGTCTCGTCGAGAGCCCGGGCCTTACTCACGTCGGTCACCTTGCCCTGAATCACCTGTACGAAGCCGGCGTCGTCTGAACCGCCATCCTTCATCAGGTCGACCAGTGTGCAATCGTGGAATAGGGGGTCTACGAGGTACTGCGAAGTTTCTTCCCACCACGCGCTCTGCTCGCTGCTACCACTGTTCGCGCGAGCCGCATCCTCGTTCTCGAAGCGAGCAAGCGCGATGAATTCTCCTTCGCGCGTCACTCCGGCCGTGCTGCCGAGGAAACCTTTCGCGCTCGGCTTGAGCTCTTGGTCCCACCTCTCCCACTGCTTACGGAGACCCGCTGCATCCTTCGCCTTGCCCTGGATCACCTGTACGAACATGGTTCCTCCCTTTCTCGCTCTCACTTCGTCCCACACCCTCTTTACACCCTCCGGCGCGTGCGTCAAGTCGATCCCAGGTGTGGCAGATAAGACTGGGCGCCTCCGCGGGCGTACGGAGCGGGGACCAGCCGGAGCGTGACGATCTCGTAGGGCCTGATCCTGAGCCCGACGTCGAGCCCCATTGACCGTGAGCTCGGAGACGTTTCTTCGAGAAGATTGGTGCGCCACGCCTCACTCCTGAAACGCGGTGCTCAGCGTAACGTCACCTCGCTGCCGCATGCTCTCCTGGAGCCGAACGATGAGGCCGCGGCCGTCCTCGGACCATTTCACCGTCTCGATGACCACACCCTCATGATCCGCTCGGATTAGCGAGGGGGGAGGCGCCGGGGGCTGAACCGGACCTCGAGCCCCGCCCTCGCACCACTGCTGCCACCCAGCGCTGACTCCAACATCGTCGATCGCCCTCACGCTGCGGGCCGTCGGAGGGCTGACCACGGCCGAGATCGCCAACGCCTTCCTGGTTCCCGAGGCGACCATGGCGCAGCGCATCAGCCGGGCCAAGCGGCGCATCAAGGCATCCGGAGTTCCATTCCGTATGCCAACCCACCGAGACCGGGGACAAAGACTCAGCGCTGGCTGCACGTGCTCTACCTGATCTTCAACGAGGGCTACACTCAGCAGCATCGGCCCAGATCTGCAGCGCGGTGAGCTATCCGATGAGGCGATCCGGCTCACTAAGCAGAGGGATCAATGACTACTGACAGAACGTGAAAGGAAGCCGAGGCCCGCGGCGATCGACCAGGCCTACCGCTTCGGCCTCATCCGACCGAAGGTCGTACTCGATGTCCATGGGCTGGGTGCAGGAATCTCCGTGCGCTGAAACGACAGACTGTGAGGATCGCTCAGGCATGAGCCGATACGGGGATGGAGACATGCAGCGAAGAGAGCGCAGGGACTTCTTCCTTAGTGTCCCCACCGCCGACTGAGGAGATCGGTTCCCACGGCGGCACCCCTTCACGCAAAGGATGCTTGTTCAAGCGGAACTGGCGAGCAGTGGGTGAGCCAAACCCGCCAAGGATGGGCCGGCGGCCTCTTAGGTCACTTGGACGGGTCCGGGCTCGCTAACCACGGGCTGCTTAAATCGAAGTATTCGAGTTGCTGCGTGAGTGGCCAGACTTTTTCGAGAGCGATCTGTTGCGCAGGGCCGCGCTCGCCCTTCCGGGCTTCCTCCTCGGACGTGAAGTAAACGAATTCAGTGAAATGGCCCCGTCCCACGCGTTCACGCTACCGATGACGTCATCCCTCGGGGAGGCGGCCATGCTTCCAGCCATCTCCCTGAATCGTTCCCGATCAAGCACTCAAGCCTCGATCACCTGAACGAATCTCTCCTCGTCCGAACCCCCGGCCTTGTACTCGTCGACAAGAGCGCAGTCCCGGAACCTCGCCGCTGCCAACGACCGCCCGCATAGACATCGTCGGCCCGAGTAGCGTCAGGTGTGAGAACCTGTTCGGAGCGGCGCAACTCGGTCTCCTGAAGATCTTGCCGTCGAGGGCGCAGCTCCGCGTGCAGCGGAGAGACGGACCGAAGACGGAACGGCCGTCACCGATCAGTCAGCGCAAGTCTGGCGCTGAGCACGACGAAAGAGCCAGCGAAAACACGGCGCATCCAGGTCATTACCCGAGGACGTGAGATGACGTGCTTGCGAACCAAGGCGGCGAATACCCCATAGGCGACGAAGACGACGAAGGTGAGCAGCATAAAAACGGCGCTCAACTCCAACATACGTAGGGATGCACTCGGCTCATGGGCGCTCACGAACTGAGGCAAGAATGCGAAGAAGAAAAGGGTGAGTTTGGGATTGAGGATGTTGATCAGGATGCCGGAGCTGATCACCTTGGCTACTGACGGTGGGGCGGTCTCCTCCTCCACAGTTAGCGCGCCCTTGTCCCTTAGTGTGCTCCACGCCATGTAGAGGAGATAGGCCACACCCAGATACTTCAGGATCTGGAATGCCAGCGCGCTCGTGTGTAGCAGTGCCGCGAGACCCGTGATCGCCGCCACCATGTGCGGAACGATGCCAAGAGTGCATCCGACCGCGGCGACGGTGCTTGCGCGGGCTCCGCGCGAGAGCCCGGCCGCCAGCGTATAGAGAACGCGGGTGCCAGGTGTAGCAACAACAATGATCGAGGTCAACAGAAACTCGATGCTCACGGCGACCCTCCTAGTACGGCAGCATTGTATAGGTTGACATCAACCGCGTCTCCGCAGTGCGAATCACATTACTCCGACACCAGCCGGGCCGGGTGAGCAAGCCCGTCAACTCGGGCAGCGTAGTAGAACGCGAACAAGGACCTCGCGCCGGCGCCGCAATGGCTCAAGCAGCCGGAGGGCACGTTGGTTGAGCTGGAGGCCCCGGGACCCGTCGAGTTCGTAGGCGACGGCATGCCTTGTGGTCTCACGGTGCTGCGCGACGAGCTCGGTCGAGTCCGCGCTGCGCAGGTTGGCATCTGCAATCATCAGCTCAACGCAGATTCCGCTTGTTGCCAAACATCTGGGGCTCATACCTGTGCCTTTACCCGGAGGAAACGTCATTGGTGGGATCCGGTGGGTTCAAGGGGAATCCGCTGGGGGGCGGCGTTGAGATCGGCTACGAAATCGCCCCGGGTGTTCAGAAATCGAGGGCTGGCTACCGAAGCAGTTGAGGGGATGATCTCGCTTGCGTTTTCTTTTCCTGAGATCGAGATTTCATCGTGCAAGTAGAAGGGGTCAGAGGGCACTGGGCGGACGATTGTGGGGATGACGGTCCTCCCCTGATATCGAGTGTCGCCCGCCTCACCATCGCCCTTTAGCGATGAACCCCTCTCATCGCCGGCGGCCTTTCTCCTTAGCCCCGGCCGCTTCGGCGTCAAGGACGCGCCGCTCCTCGCTGCGCTCCAATTGACAGCGTGGACGCGGTTCTGCGGAGATACCTACCCCGTCCGCTATCGAGATCTCAGACCGCCGGGCTCTTCGACAGGTCGCGGCACCTGGACGTTCACATTACTTTCGTGGTTGCCTTGTTCCCTTTTAGTTCCTCAGACGAGCGCAATACTAGGCAACACCACGACATCTCACGACGCCTCGGAAACCAAGCGTGAGCAAGGGAGATTGACCGTTTTCGCAGGTAGTGAGTATGCGCGAATCCTCGCTTGCAACGCAGGGGTCGGCGGTTCGAACCCGTCACCGCCCACGACGCGAACGAGCAGGTCAACGGTTGTTTTCATCATCTTTCCGGATGCGAACATGTGTTCAAGCAGACGCGAAATCCAACAAAAATCC
>JACCTS010000256.1 GCA_013812245.1 Rubrobacter sp. | reverse complement strand
AAACGCCCGGAAAGGCTCAAGTTCCGGCACGGATAGCAGGGAACGAACGATCCCGCAAAGCACGAAATAGAAACGAGAAGCGTATGCCGTACGGGTAGATCGCGGATCCACCCGACAGCGTCAAGGGCAACCTGCCCAAACACGCCCAGGAGATCTACAAGAAAGCCTTCAACTCGGCTTCGAAACAGTACGACGAGGAATCGTGCGGACCCCGTCCGCGCAGAAGAGAGCGTGGATCGGTGGCGCGATCCGTCCGCCGACACCGGCCGTAAATCGGCGTGTCGGACGGCATCCTCTGCTGGGTCAGCATAATCATCGAAACCATCCCAACGCCCGCATCAGCGTGGACGGGCGCATCTCGGAGATCCACGACATAAGCCGGGACTAGCCTTACGCTGCCCTCGACGACACGGAACCCCTGATCTCGGGTAGCGTCCCGCAGACGATACTCCACGAAGCCCGCTACCTTCGGGCCCATATCCACTCGCCCCGGCGGCTTTCGGGGGTGCGGTTCACATCATCCGAGGTCCCTAAACCGGGCGCCGGCATTCAGGTGGCCTCGCCTTGTTTGTCGGAAGGGGCAAGCGGGCAAAGGCCCGGTACAGAGCACCAGCATGAGACTTTTGCCGAATGGAGGAGACGCGCATGTCAGACGATCAGACCAGCCAGCAAGACCCGACGCAGCAGCACCAGCAACCGCCGTACCCGGAGCAGGACCAGCGAGACCAGCATCCCGGCCTGGAGCAGAAGATGCAACCCGGGCCCGACTACGGTTACGAATCCTACAGGGGCCACGGTAGGCTGGAGGGCAAGAAAGCGGTCATCACCGGCGGTGACTCCGGCATCGGCCGGGCGGTGGCGCTCGCTTTTGCCAGGGAGGGAGCGGACGTCCTTATCTCCTACCTGGAGGCAGAGGAGTCGGATGCCGACGAGACGGCGCGCGTGGTGGAAGATGCTGGCAGAAAAGCCGTGAAGGTACCCGGGGACATCGCCGAGGAGGCGGAGTGCCGCCGGGTCGTGGAGAGGGCCGTCGAAGAGTTCGGTGGAATAGACATTCTCGTCAACAACGCTGCCCACCAGATGACGGTGGACGGCATATCCGACGTCTCGACGGAGTTGCTGGACCGCACGTTCAAGACCAACATCTACGCCATGTTCTGGCTGGTGAAGGCGGCGCTGCCGCACATGCGGGAGGGTGGCTCCATCATCAACGTGGCCTCGATCCAGGCCTACCAGCCATCTCCGCCGCTGCTGCCCTACGCCTCGACGAAGGGTGCGATCGTCACTTTCACCAAGGGTCTGGCGATGGAGGTCGTTCAATATGGTTTGCGGGCCAACTCCGTGGCGCCCGGTCCCGTGTGGACCCCGATCATCCCGGCCTCCATGCCGGGTGACACCGTCTCACAGTTCGGCGGCACCTCTCCTATGGGCCGTCCCGCCCAGCCCGCGGAGCTCGCCCCCGCCTTCGTCTTCCTCGCTTCCGGGGAATCCAGCTTCGTCAACGGCGAAACCCTCGGCGTCACGGGCGGACAACCGCTGCCGTAGCGCCGCTTCTACGTTCCATCCTGACCCAGCCCGGCATCTCGGGCTCGGATGATGGCCCCTGCGCGGTCGGCGACTTGTAGCTTGGTGAAAATGTTCGAGATGTGGTTGCGCACGGTCTTGGGACTGAGGTAGAGTTCTTTGGCGATCTCCTGGTTGTTGCGGCCCCTGGCGATGAGATCTAGAACCTCGCGCTCGCGGGCGGTAAGCTCGGGGAAGGCTTCCGCCGGGGCGGAGGGTTTGGGAGCGGAGAAGAAGCCCATGAGGCGGCGAGCGATCTCGGGTCCGAAGTGGGCCTCGCCGGCCGCGACGGCGCGGATGACCTTGAGGATCTCGTCCTGATCCGCACCTTTCAGGACGTACCCTTTGGCCCCGGCGCGCATGGCGGCGAACACCGAGTCGTCGTCCTCGAACATGGTTACGACGATGACGCCCACGTGCGGACTGTCACGTACGATGGCCCGCGTGGCCTCGATGCCGTTTATGCCCGGCATCTGGATATCCATGAGAACCACGTCCGGCAGAAGGTCGGCCGCCAAGGCGACCGCTTCTGCCCCGGTGGCAGCCTCCCCCACGACCTCTGTGTCGGGCACGGAGAGAAAGAGGGCCCCAAGGCCCCCGCGGAAGAGGGCGTGATCGTCTGCCACGAGGATGCGGATAGGGTTCATTATTCGCTCCGGTGTCGCGTATGCTCGTGCGTAGCCCACACTAGGGAGTTCATATACGTACCATCGCGTTTAACAAGGTCAGCCCTGTTCCCCTCATATCGCTCGGTACGCCCGGTGGGCGAAGAACGCCATAGCCAGAAGGAGTAGCATCTGAGAAAAATGGAACAGGGTATGGTCTAGACCGCATAGCACCAGCCCGCAGCCGAATTCACGCTGGAACGGGGAAGGGTAGAAAGTAGGGTTCAGTGCGGAGGGGAAGGTCGCGAAGAACGCCCCAAACACCTGCACCAGCGCCAAAACCAGGCTCAGCACGGTTATGGTCAGCATCATTCTCGCGCCGCCTCTAAGCAAAAGGAGCGGCACCACAACCAAGGAGTAGAGCACCATGAGAGGAGACTCGCCAGCAAAGATTCGCGGGCAAACGGGTTCGGGGATGACGGAGAAAGGCAAAGGCCAGCGGCATGCGGGGGTTATGTATTGCTCGTCGGTCAGGACCCTCGTGTCCGCGACGAAGGCGTTGTAGGTTGGGACTATCAGCAAGACGAAAATTCCCAGGGCGAGGGTGATAACGAGCGCCCTCCTGTGGGCGGTACGAAACCGTATGTCGGTGCGTCTGGGCATCTTCCCTCTAGTCCGAGCGCGAACTATCCGGCAGGGGCAAACTGGCCAGTACACGGGTACCATCGATGGTACCCGACTCGATCATGCAGGTCCCGCCGAGCTCCGTCGCCCGCTCGCGCATCGAGGAGAGGCCCACGCCGACGTGGCGTTCTTCGGGTAGTCCGACGCCGTCGTCGGTGATCTCCAACTCCAGCACGTCGCCTATACAGAGCCTGACGCGGCAGGCGCTTGCTTTCGCGTGGCGGACGACGTTGGTCAGAGCTTCTTGTGTGATGCGGTAGGCGGCGACCTCGACGGCGGCTGGCAGCGGCGGCAGGCTCTCCGGCGCTTCCACGGAGACGTTGAGACCGTCCTGGCTGTAGCTCGTCGTCCCTTCGCGGATGGCTGGGATGAGACCCAGTTCGTCGAGGGAGGGCGGGCGGAGGTCGTAGACCAGGCGACGGATGTCGGAGATCGCAGTCTTCGT